>CAVALT010000186.1:0-4085 GCA_963589455.1 Clostridiales bacterium | reverse complement strand
TTATCGAGGTATGTATTTTTCATGATAACCTCCTGCTGCTACTCAAAATAATATATCCTTCACCTGATCCAGCAGCTCATCCATGCTCTGATCTATCAGTGCATCAAAGGTACAGTTTTCCTCAACACCGCCGTAGCTTAGGATAAAGCCGTTCCTGATATCAGCCGGCTTGTCTGAGATAGTAAGCCTTGCTCCGTTCTGCTCAGCCATATTCTTAAGCACGGCAAGTGTATCGCTGCCGAGTCTGTCCGAATCCTCTGCGTTAAGCATCAGAACAGCATCCGAATCCGGAAGGTGTCTGCCAAACAGCTTAACAATAAAATCCTTATACTCCGAATCGCTCATGGAGCCAAGCCTCTGTCTGGCTGTCTCAATCACCTCAGTCATAAGCTCCTGTTTGCCTGCAAGCAGAAGCTGTTTTGCTCTGAGCTCGGCCGATGCTCTGCCTTTTTCTTCAGTGCTCACCGCAGCTGCATCGGCCTTTTTATCAATACGCCCGCATTCCTCTGCAGTTTTTGCGGCACCGTCTGAGATAATTGCTGCAGCCTTTGATCTGGCTTCATCCTTTATCCCCTTTGCCTTTTCTGCAGATTCTTCGGTTATGCGGGCGATTATTTTATCCAGTCCGCTCATCTGTCAATCATCCTCTCTTATCCATTATCAGACAGGGTCAAAAGACTTTGACCCTGAGCTCACAAAATCAGCCTCTTATCAGATGCCTGACGGGATGCCGAATACAGCAAGGATTGATACGAGCAGCGAGAGAATAGCATAGGTCTCAACCATGG
The DNA here is from genome assembly GCA_963589455.1 of Clostridiales bacterium. Lineage (GTDB taxonomy): Bacteria > Bacillota > Clostridia > Lachnospirales > Lachnospiraceae > Avilachnospira. Next base: position 3,297 of record CAVALT010000186.1, on the reverse strand, counting down.
CCGGGAAGATCATGGCCTTACCGAACTGATCCTGTCTCTTGGCAACAAGTCCAATAGATGAGCTTGAGCACTGTCCCTGTGATATTCCGGAAAGGAAGCCTCCGATTGCCATAGGCATGCAGGCTGCAAAATAAACCATGCCCTGTCCGAGTGACGGAATAGCTCCACCAAGTATGCCAACACGGCTTAATACTATGAATGCTACAAGCAGTCCATAGATACCCTGTGTACCCGGAAGAAGCTGGAGGACAAGCACCTTAGAGAAAAGTGACGGCTCCTGTGTTACTACACCTGCAGCCGAACGTCCGGCGATGCCTACACCGATAGCTGAGCCTGCTCCTGCGAAGCCTGCGGCAAGTCCTGCACCAAGTACTGCCAAAAATAATCCTAAATTCTCCATTACTTAATTTCCTCCTTAACGGTGTAATATTTTGTGTTTTCGGTCAGCGGTGTGAATTCTCTTCCTCCGCCGTCATAGAATTTGCCGAAGAACTCTACAAACTGCAATCTGTTTGTATGTACATATGCTCCAAGCACATTGATAAGCAGATTCATGGTATTGCCTATCAGGAATATGACAATGAAGAATATGATGCCTAAAGGTGAATTGCCGGCCATGCTGCCGAGCTGATTGAATACCTGGGCTATACAGCCTGTTGCAAGTCCCAGTGCCAGCAGTCTCGAATATGAAAGAATATCTGAGAGCCAGCTTGTTATGCCGTAGGCTCCGTATACTCCGAGAAGTATGCGGACTACAGGATTCCTTGCATCTCGGCCGCCTGTGAGAATAACTCCGATGCAGCCCAGTACTGCGATTATGCCTGCCGCCTGTCCGACTGCCGGACTCAGGATAAAGCTCAGGCTCAGCATATCGGTGATCATCTGAACCGACAGCGCATATACAATTGCGCCTCCCACGAACATGAGCCAGAATACAACATCATATACTGCAGACTTATAATCTCCCGCCTTAATCAGCTGATAGAGCTTAATGAACATACCCGTAAACAGATGTATGATGCCTATCAGGAAGGCGAAGGACAGCAGTCTTATCGGCTCCTCCATGGAGTTAAACCATAAAGGCTTAAAGGCTATATCCGGTCTGTTGAAGAAGTTGGTCGCTATAACATTTACCGCATCTCCGAAGAAGCTTCCGAACATAAAGCCCCAGAAGGTTGTCGATATTCCGGAAAAGAACATCAGCTTGACCATCTTCTCCATTCCGGGCTTAAGATTTTTAACCTTCAGCAGCACATATCCGCATGCAAGCACCAGTATAAGTCCGTAGCCCGCATCGGAAAGCATGAGTCCGAACAGTATATAATAGAAGCATGCGATAATTTTGGACGGATCAATATCAGTCCTGCCGGGAAGCGAATAGCTCTCTACTACAGTTTCCATCGGTGAGCTGAAGAATCCATTCTTCAATACTACCGGCGGGTCATCCTCAGCCTCCGGCTCAGTTATCTCAACCACCGTGTCAAGCTGTTCGAGTCTCTCCTTAAGCTGCTCCGCGTAGTCCGCCGGCGTATATCCGCTCATGAAGAAGGCATTTGCCGAAACCTCAAATCTCGCAAGCGCCGCACACTTATCGGCCTCCATGCTGAAATGATCTGCCGCAAACTCAAGATCATCCCGGCAGTCCTTATAGGAGGCAACCTCCTTTATAAGTCTGTCAATCTCCGCCTTATGGCCCTCAATCTCACGGTTGATGCCGTCTATCTCCTCTGTTGGAATAAGTGATCCGTAAGGAGCCCTGACGAAATTAATGCGCCTGAGCGCTGCCTCCATCCTCTCTGCATCAGCTTTGTGACAGATTGCCATAAAGCCTGACATCAGCTTGCTTCTGCTGATTGATATGACATCAATATCAAGCTCTGCTTCGCCTTCGTCCTTTTCCTTTATCAGCTCACAGATCTTAGCTGCATCTGCATCTTCAGCTATAGAGCCGATAAATGTACAGGTTTTCTCTGTACCTTCAAAATTAAGAGGAATATCAAGAGTACGCCATGCATTAAGAGTATCTATACGTGACAGACACTTAGGAATTGCCGCCTTATGCTCTGCAATCTCCTTTGATAATTCTGACAGCTCATGAGCTTTGGCAAGGTATTCATCCGCTGACCCTGCCCTCTCCTCATACGAGGCTGCCTGTATATCCTTTGCTCCCTCAAATGACTGCAGGAGACCTGTCTTATCAGCTGCAAACTCATCAAGTATGCCTATGGCCTGCTCTGCAAGAGCCGCCTTCTGATTGTATTCAAGCCTTGCATCTGACGAATCTATATGGCTGAAGCCACCGTCACGATAATCGCTCTCTTCAATCTCGACAACTCCTGCTCTCTGAAGCACGTCCAGAATTTCCTTCCTCTGCGAATTAAGTCCGCATATAAAGACGCGCTTCATGCTGAGTTTTGACATCCTATCCCCTCCTTTCTGTCCTTTACCTTTCTGTTCGTTAATCCCCTGATAATAATCTGCCTGTCAACAGGCCGAACCGTATGCGGAAAATGTATCCGCCTTAGGGAAATGCTGACGTATTCAGCATTTTCTAAGGAAACGCTGATTAAAGCGTTTCCCACGCCGGATTTATGCTGCGAAGCAGCTAATCCCAAAGTAAATCCGTGCGATCTGCCGTCTTCGGCGCTCTGCTGTCACAAATCAGTTATCGGGTAAGCGAATCAATTACTGCCTTAACAGCAGCCTGCATCTTCGGCTTTGCCTCCTGCTGAAGCTGAAGCTTATCCTCCTCAGCCTTAAGCTCTGCCTCCTTTATCAGCTTTGCTGCCTTCTCCTCCGCCTCGTTCAGCTTGGCTTCTGCTCTCCTGCGTGCCTTTGCAAGCTCCGCATTATAGTCCGCCTCCGCCTTGCTCTTAGCGTCTGCAACAAGTCTCTCTGCTTCAGCCTGTGCCGCAGCAACAGCCTGTGCCGCAGCATTCTCAGCTTTGCTGATTGCTTCTATGATTTCCTTTGCCAAGGCCTGACCTCCCTCTAAAACATTTTTAACAACTTTAGCACATTTTTAGGTGAATATCCATAAACAATAAAATGAACCAGGTTCTTTTTTTGTTCAATTATACCTCAAAATGCCTTAAAGTAAACAAACCGTTAAGAATTGTTTTATTTTTAACAATTATGATACGATTGCGTGAAATGAATGTGAAGCATTGGTAAATTTAATGCAGATTTAATCAGCATTTTCTTATTTAGTGCGGGTGTCCGGAGAAAATATTCCGAATGTCCTGCAGCTTTATATGATGTTGGGGTAAGGAATCTGCCGGGAAATAGAATTAAAAT
>CAVALT010000185.1:0-4088 GCA_963589455.1 Clostridiales bacterium | reverse complement strand
GTTTGCATCATTGAGCTTCTCAAAGGAGAATACAGGAACCTTTACCGCACAGTACGGCGGCTTCTTGTACAGACCTGTGCCAAAGCCCAGATCCTTAAGCTTTGTTCCGAGCATAACTCTTGTTGCAAGATCAACCATAGGAACATTTGTAACCTTGCTGATGTAAGGAACCGTACGTGATGCACGCGGGTTAACCTCGATAACATAGAGTCTTCCGTCATATATAAGGTACTGGATATTAACCAGTCCCTTGGTTCCGAGAGCAAGTGCCAGCTTCTCTGAGCTGTCGCAGATAATCTTAAGGAACTTGTCGCTTAAATTATACGGCGGATATACGGCAATAGAGTCTCCTGAGTGCACGCCGGCTCTCTCAATATGCTCCATGATTCCCGGTATAAGCACATCCTCGCCGTCAGAGATAACATCTACCTCAAGCTCTGTTCCCGGCATGTATTTATCTACCAGAACAGGGTTGTCAATGCCTCCCTTCATGATATTTTCCATATACCTGCGTGTATGGTCATCATCATAGGAAATTGTCATGTTCTGTCCGCCGATAACATAGCTCGGACGAAGCAGCACCGGATAGCCCAGCGTATCTGCAGCCTTAACAGCCTCATCCACACTGTTTACACCCATTCCCTTAGGTCTGGTGATGCCGAAGGTCTCAAGCAGCTTATCAAACTTCTCTCTGTCCTCCGCTGTATCAATGCCCTCTGCACTGGTGCCAAGTATGCGAATGCCATGAGAATCCAGATAATTGGTAAGCTTGATAGCTGTCTGTCCGCCGAAGGCAACTACAACTCCGACCGGCTTTTCAACCTCAATGATATTCATTACATCCTCAGGTGTCAGCGCCTCAAAGTACAGTCTGTCAGCTGTATCATAGTCGGTTGAAACAGTCTCAGGATTATTATTAACTATTACAACATCATAGCCTAATTTCTGAAGAGTCCATACGCAGTGAACCGAGGAATAATCGAACTCAATACCCTGACCTATACGGATAGGTCCTGAACCGAGTACCATTACAACCTCTCTGCCGCTTCTCTTAAAGCTGCGCGACTCACAGTTTTCATCGACAGATGAATAGAAATACGGTGTCTTGGCATCAAACTCTGCACCGCAGGTATCAACCATCTTGTAGCTGAAGGCCTTGCCCGGAAGAGATTTAATATCAGCTCCGCTAAGTCTTGCTATAGCAGCATCGGTATATCCGTAATGCTTTGCAAGATCATATTCCTCACTGCTCAGTCCCTTAGCTCCGCGGTCTGCTATCGAAAGCTCGAAGTCAGCAAGCTTCTTGAATTTTGAAAGGAAGAACATGTCAATCTTTGTAATGTCATGTATCTCCTCAAGTGTGTGTCCTGCCTTGATTGCCTCAAATACTGTAAAGAGTCTGCGGTCGTTCTGCTCGGCGACTCTCTCCATTACAGGCTTATCGTTAAGCGGCGGTGCATTCAGAGTATCAAAGCCGGTCTCAGAGCCTCTTATAGCCTTCATCAGTGCCATCTCAAAGTTATTGGCTATAGCCATAACCTCACCGGTAGCCTTCATCTGAGTGCCAAGCTTGCGGCTTGAGCCCATGAACTTATCAAACGGCCACTTCGGGAACTTGACAACCACATAGTCAAGTGTCGGCTCAAAGCATGCGCAGGTCTTCTTGGTGATATCATTCATGATCTCGTCAAGAGTATAGCCAAGTGCAATCTTGGTTGTAATCTTGGCTATAGGATATCCTGTTGCCTTACTTGCAAGAGCAGAGGAACGGGATACTCTCGGGTTAACCTCGATTACTGCATATTCAAAGCTGTCAGGATTAAGTGCAAACTGGCAGTTGCAGCCTCCTACTATGCCAAGTGCAGTGATCATATCAAGTGATGCAGAACGGAGCATCTGATATTCCTTGTCAGAAAGTGTCAGTGCCGGAGCAGTTACTATAGAATCACCTGTATGAATGCCTACCGGGTCAATATTTTCCATTGAGCAGACTGCAATAACGTTGCCGAGGGCATCGCGCATAGTCTCGAACTCAATTTCCTTCCAGCCTGAGATGCATTTCTCGACAAGGATCTGAGTAATCGGTGACATATCAAGACCAGATTTAGCTATAATTCTGAGCTCATCCTCATTTGCAGCAATACCGCCGCCGCTTCCGCCAAGCGTATAAGCCGGACGAACTATAATCGGATATCCAATCTTTTCTGCTATCTCGAGTGCATGCTCCACGGTTACGGCAATCTCAGACGGAACCACCGGCTGATGAATTGCATTCATGGTTTCCTTGAAAAGCTCTCTGTCCTCTGCCTTCTCAATTGCATTGATATCAGAGCCTAAGAGCTTGACATTATACTTATCAAGAACACCGGACTTCTTAAGCTGCATGGCTATAGTAAGTCCTGTCTGTCCTCCGAGGCCTGCAAGTAATCCGTCAGGACGCTCCTTCTCGATAATTCTCTCTACCGTCTCCTTGTTGAGCGGCTCAAGATAGATCTCATCTGCAAGATCCTTGTCTGTCATGATGGTAGCCGGATTTGAATTGACAAGAACTACATTAATGCCCTCATCCCTGAGTACTCGGCACGCCTGTGCGCCGGCATAGTCAAACTCAGCAGCCTGTCCGATAATAATCGGGCCTGAGCCAATCATCAGTACTTTTTTTATTGAAGTATCCTTAGGCATGTTTTTCCTCCTCCATCATGGCAATAAATCTGTCAAATAAAAACTCTGTGTCCTTAGGGCCTCCGCATGCCTCAGGATGGAACTGCACGGTAAAGCATTTCTTGCCCGGATATTCCATGCCCTCACAGCTGCCATCATTGGCATTTGAGAATATCTCTCTTCCGACTCCCTTAAGGCTGTCTGCAACAACGGCATAGTTGTGGTTCTGGCTTGTAATATAGGTTCTTGAGCCGTCGTCCTTTCTTACAGGCTGATTGGCACCGTGATGTCCGTACTTAAGCTTCATGGTCTCACCGCCCATGGCAAGAGCCGTGAGCTGATGTCCGAGACAGATTCCGAATATAGGAAGCTTTCCGATAAGCTGCTTTATCTGCTCAATGCAGAAGGTGTTCTCCGCCGGATCTCCCGGGCCGTTTGAAAGCATGATGCCGTCCGGAGCAGTCTCAAGAATCTGCTCAGCCGTATAGGTATGAGGAACGGCTGTAACCGCACAGTCTCTTTTGCAGAGGGAGCGTACAATATTAAGCTTTGCACCGTAATCTATAAGTGTTACCTTGTACTTTTCTTCGCCCTCTGCCGGAAAATGCTTAGCCTCTGTTATTCCGACCTGATCTACAACTCCGGTAACTGCATAGTCTGCAATCGCCTTCATGTCTGCCTCAGTCGGCGGAGCTGACAGGATTGCGGCATTCATACAGCCCTTTTCTCTGATAATCCTTGTAAGCTCTCTTGTGTCGATTCCCGCAATACCCGGAATCCCGTTATCCTCCAGGTACTTGTTAAGGGTATACTGACATCTGAAGTTTGATGGCTCCTCACAGAGCTCTCTTACGACATAGCCCTTAGCTGCTGTCTTTCCTTCAAAATCCTCCTCGATAACGCCGTAGTTTCCGATAAGCGGGAAGGTCTGAGTTATGATCTGACCTGCATAGCTGGGATCTGTAAGAGTCTCAAGATACCCTTCAACACCGGTAGTGAATACTATCTCACCCACTGAATCTGACTTTGCGCCTATCCGTTGTCCTTCAAATACTTTGCCGTTGCTTAATACCAAATACGCTTTTTCCATTTTGACCTCACAACCTTCTCTGCTCTTACATTTCCGATTATCAGCTTTGCACGTCTCTGCCTCTGTACATGATCTCCAAGCCCTTCGGGCTCGTCGATACACGGCTTTCGCCGTGTATTCAGCAATACAAAAGCTATTGACTGCAAGCAGTCATAGCTCCCCGCAGCCCGCAGCTCTTTTTTTCGCAGTACAGCATCTCCAAGCCCTTCGGGCTCGTCGATACACGGCTTTCGCCGTGTATTCAGCAGTACAAGAGCTATTGACTGCAAGCAGTCATAGCTCCCCGCAGCCCGCAGCTCTTTCTTTTCGCGGTACAGCATCTCCAAGCCCTTCGGGC
>CAVALT010000184.1:0-4097 GCA_963589455.1 Clostridiales bacterium | reverse complement strand
CCTCTGAACCGCCCGCCACATCGCGCATCGCTTTGCGATGCAGCGATGCGGTGCTAAACAGTTACTTTTCATGAATAAAAGCCTTATTCAGTACAGTATTCCCTGACCGCCGTTTCGTAAAGATTATTTCCCTCAGAATCAATAACTACTATTACCGGGAAATTTTCAACTGTAAGCTTTCTGACTGCCTCAGTGCCAAGATCATCATAGGCGATAACCTCTGATGAGGTAATGGCCTTTGACAGCAGTGCACCGGCTCCTCCTACTGCAGCAAAATATACAGCCTTATTGCGGACAACTGCAGCCGCTACTGCTTCAGATCTTTTGCCCTTTCCAATCATGCCCTTTAAGCCAAGATCAAGCAGCCTCGGAGCATATTTGTCCATACGGCTTGCTGTCGTAGGACCTGCTGAGCCGATAGGTCTGCCCTCTCTTGCCGGAGACGGTCCCATATAATATATTACGTTATGCCTTACATCGAAGGGCAGCTCTTCACCCTTATCCAGACTCTCCTGCATCCTCTTATGTGCGGCATCTCTTGCTGTATAGATCGTGCCGCTTAAGTATACATAATCACCTGAGTGCAGCGAGCAGGCATCCTCATCGCTTAGCGGTACACTGATAATTCTTTTATCACCCATTTTAATCACCTCGTTATATCGGATTTTCAGATCAAAGCTCTCTTACCGCATGTCTGTTGACATGACAGCATATATTGACTGCAACCGGCAGTCCCGCAATATGCGTCGGGTAGGTATTAATATTAACTGCAAGTGCCGTAGTAGTACCGCCAAGGCCTCCCGGTCCGATGCCTGAGCGGTTTATCCTTTCAAGCAGCTCGTCCTCAAGCTCTCTGACATAAGGGATATCAGAATGAGAATCTGCCGGACGGGTAAGTGCCTGCTTGGCCATAATTGCACATTTTTCAAAATCACCGCCGATTCCGACTCCGACCACCATGGGCGGACAGGCATTTGGACCGGCATCCTTAACAGCCGTGAGTATCGCATTTTTAACTCCCTCAATGCCGTCAGCCGGCTTAAGCATAAAAATACGGCTCATATTCTCACTTCCAAAGCCCTTTGGCGCAACGGTTATCTTAAGTCTGTCTCCGGGAACTATCGAATAATGTATAACTGCAGGCGTATTGTCCCTTGTATTTTCCCTGAGGATAGGATCACTTACCACGGATTTACGCAGATATCCTTCAGTATAGCCTCTGCGCACTCCCTCATTTACAGCATCCTCTATGCCGTCTCCGGTAAAATGTACCTCCTGGCCTACCTCAAGAAATACCACAGCCATGCCTGTATCCTGGCATATCGGTATCATATCTGCTGCGGCGATGTCCATGTTCTCCTTAAGCTGCGAAATTATGCTTCTTCCAAGCGGAGAGCGCTCAGATTGCTCAGCCCTGTCGAAGGCCTGCTTCATATCCTCAGACAGAAAATGATTGGCCTCTATGCACATTTCCTTAATCTGCTCTGTAACGAGTCCGGTATCAATGTCTCTCATTTTTTTACCGCTTCCTTTCACCTTAACTGTGCTGCAATGCAGCAAACTCTCATGCAAATCCGTGTTATTCTGCGGAGCTTTTAAGGAAAATGCTGATTAAATCAGCATTTTCCTTAATTCAGCATTTCCTCAATGCTTTGCCCCTGCCTGCTTTATCGACAGGCCGATTCGATTCTTTTTCTCATCAATATCAAGCACTACGACCTCAACTATGTCTCCTACGCTCAGCACCTCCGAAGGATGCTTTATGAATCTGTCGCATATCTCGGAAATGTGAACAAGGCCGTCATGATGCACGCCTATATCTACGAAGGCACCAAAATCAATAACATTTCGGACTGTACCCTTAAGCTTCATACCTGGCTTCAAATCCTTAAGCTCAAGTACATCCTTTCTGAGCACAACAGGCGGAAGCTCCTCTCGCGGATCTCTGCCTGGCTTAGCGAGCTCTTTGAGTATGTCCTTAAGTGTAGGTACGCCTATCTCAAGCTCTGCTGCAAGCTTCTCGAGTCCGTAATCTGCTGCCGCTCTGGTGATTACATCTGCGGAGCTGCTGCTGTTATTGCTTCTTTTAGGCGTATGCCCTGTCTCACTCACAGCTCCCGCCGCAAAAGTGTCCGTCTTATCTGAAGCATTTCCTGCCGCAGCCGCAGCGACGGATGTTTTTACTGAGGAGCTTCCTGCTGCAGCTGAGGCTGAAGTTGAAACTGCTGCGGTTACTCCGAAAATATGCAGCTTAGCCATCAGCGCCTTAGCCGCCTTGTAGCTCTCCGGATGAACTCCCGTATTATCAAGGAGCTCACTGCTCTCAGGTACTCTCAGAAAGCCGGCGCACTGCTCAAAGGCCTTTGGTCCGAGCTTCGGCACTTTTTTAAGCTGTGCTCTTGAGGTAAATGCTCCGTTGGCCTCTCTGTACAGTACGATGTTCCTTGCAACAGACGCATTAAGTCCTGAAACATAGCCGAGAAGTGACGGCGATGCCGTATTTACATCAACTCCGACAGCATTTACACAATCCTCAACCACGCCTGTCAGTGCAGCATCGAGCTCCTTTTCCGGCATATCATGCTGATACTGCCCGACTCCTATGGCCTTTGGATCAATCTTAACAAGCTCAGCAAGCGGATCCTGCAATCTGCGTGCTATTGACACGGCGCTCCTTAAATTAACATCAAACTGGGGAAATTCTGCTGCAGCAAGCTCGGACGCGGAATACACAGATGCACCGGCTTCATTTACTATAGCATAGCTGACACCGTTATTAAGCCTTGCTATCATATCAGCTGCCATACTCTCGGTCTCTCTTGAGGCCGTACCGTTTCCGATGGCAATATTCTTCACCTTATGCTTTTTTATCAGGAAGCTTAGCCTGCTTATGCATTCTTCACGCTGTCTGTCTCCATGTGTAGGATAAACGACAGTTGTATCGAGCACCTTGCCGGTACCGTCAATCACGGCTACCTTACAGCCCATACGGAATCCCGGATCAAGGCCCATCGTAACCTGTCCCTTAACCGGAGGCTGCATGAGAAGCGGCTTAAGGTTAAGGGAGAAGTTATGTATTGCGCCCTCGCAGGCCTTATCCGTAAGCTCGCTTCTTACCTCGCGTTCAATCGAAGGGTAAATAAGTCTGTCCAGACTGTCAAGCGCAGCTGCTCTGACAAATTTTTCTGCCGGGGACGGCTTTTTAAGAACCTCTCTCAGCACAGTTGCAAGTGCCCTGTCGTGATCCAGCTCTATGCTTACCTTAATGTATTTTTCCTTTTCTCCTCTGTTGACCGCAAGCACCTGATGATCCTGCAGTTTTCTGACCGGCTGAGTAAATTCGTAATACTTACTGTATACAGAATCCTCATCCTTAGCCGCTTCAGAGACAAGCTCGCCCTCCTTATAGGTAAGCTCCCTCAGCCTTTTCCTGATCTTGGCATTGTCTGAGATCAGCTCTGCAATTATATCCGAAGCCCCCTTAAGCGCATCCTCTGCCGTGGTTATACCGTGTTCCTCTCCGGTACTGGCATCTGTATAGGCCTCAGCCATAAGCTCCGGAGCTTTAAGCTCACGCTTCTGACTGAACAGCAGCATGGCGAGCGGTTCAAGTCCCTGCTCTCTGGCTGTCGATGCTCTGGTGCGTCTCTTCTGCTTAAACGGTCTGTAAATATCCTCAAGCTCAGCAAGTGTTGCCGCCTTGTCAGCCGCTTCACAAAGCTCAGGGCTTAGCTTTCCCTGCTCCTCAATTGCCTTAAGAATCTCAGCTCTGCGCTCATCTAATTTCCTCAGGTAAATGAGTCTCTCCTCAAGTCTTCTGAGCGTGGTGTCGTCCATGGCACCATGAGCTTCTTTTCTGTAGCGTGCAATAAAAGGAATTGTATTGCCCTCATCCATGAGGCGGACAACATTTTCCACATATTCTTTCTTCTGTCCGAGCTCTGTGCTCAGCTCCTTTATAATATCATGCATGTAAATGCTCCTGTATTCTGTATAAAAAGTATTCGTAACTATTTAGCACCCATCTCGAATTTGCTCTGCAAATCCTCGATTTGGCTGGCCAGAGGCGCTCTGCGCCTTGGCCGCCTTCCGTATTT
>CAVALT010000183.1:0-4097 GCA_963589455.1 Clostridiales bacterium | reverse complement strand
TAGGACACATGCATTATCTTAAGCTTCATCACCTTGTTGATGATAAGATCCATGCCCGTTCAACCGGTCCTTACTCACTTGTAACGCAGCAGCCGCTTGGCGGAAAAGCACAGTTCGGCGGACAGCGTTTCGGAGAGATGGAGGTATGGGCACTCGAGGCTTATGGAGCAGCTTATACTCTTCAGGAGATCCTGACCATGAAGTCTGATGATGTTATAGGACGTGTTAAGACCTATGAGGCAATCATTAAGGGTGAGAACATTCCTAAGGCAGGTATTCCGGAGTCCTTCAAGGTTCTTGTCAAGGAGCTTCAGTCACTTGCAATGGATATTACTGTTCTTGATGAAAACGGCAATGAGGTTGAGCTCAAGGAGAATCTTGACGACACCGATGTTAATCTTCACAGACTTCTTGAGGGCGACAGAAGATATCGCGATCAGGACAGAAAGGAGTTCTCTGATTATGGATACACGACTCAGGAATTCAATGATCAGGGAGAGCTTGAGGACTCGAATGAGGTGAGCCTTGAGCTGGAGGATGCACCGGCGGACGACTTTGGTGCCGATGACTTTACTGATGAGACTTAAGAGAGGGGAAGCATAAAATATGGCACAGAATCAGGAAACATATGAGCCGATGACATTTGACTCAATAAAGATCGGTCTTGCATCTCCGGAGAAGATACTTGAGTGGTCGCACGGAGAGGTTACAAAGCCGGAGACTATCAACTACCGTACTCTTAAGCCTGAGAAGGACGGACTCTACTGTGAGCGTATCTTCGGACCGAGCAAGGACTGGGAGTGTCACTGCGGCAAGTATAAGAAGATGCGCTTCAAGGGCGTTATCTGTGATAAGTGCGGTGTTGAGGTTACAAAGTCATCTGTAAGAAGAGAGAGACTTGGACATATAGCACTTGCTGCACCTGTATCTCATATATGGTATTTCAAGGGAATTCCGTCAAGAATGGGTCTCATTCTTGATATTTCCCCGAGAGTACTTGAGAAGGTATTGTATTTTGCTTCATATATCGTACTTGATCCGGGCAGCACCAGCCTTTCCTATAAGCAGGTGCTTTCAGAGAAGGAATACCGCGATGAGGTTGCAAAGAACGGGGCTGATGCCTTCCGCGTAGGCATGGGAGCTGAGGCGGTGCTTGAGCTGCTTAAGGCTATTGACCTCGAGAAGGAATCCGAAGAGCTTAAGGATGAGCTCAAGGACAGCTCAGGACAGAAGCGTGCACGTATCGTCAAGAGACTTGAGGTTGTAGAGGCCTTCAGACTTTCAGGCAACAAGCCGGAGTGGATGGTAATGACTGTTATTCCGGTTATTCCGCCGGATATCAGACCTATGGTTCAGCTTGACGGCGGCAGATTTGCTACCTCTGACCTTAATGACCTTTACAGAAGAATAATCAACAGAAACAACAGACTTGCAAGACTTCTTGAGCTTGGAGCTCCGGAGATAATCATCCGAAATGAGAAGCGTATGCTGCAGGAGGCTGTTGATGCACTTATTGACAACGGCAGACGCGGACGTCCGGTAACAGGTCCTGGAAACAGAGCGCTTAAGTCACTTTCAGATATGCTTAAGGGTAAGCAGGGACGCTTCCGTCAGAATCTTCTCGGAAAGCGTGTTGACTATTCAGGACGTTCGGTTATCGTCGTAGGACCGGAGCTTAAGATATATCAGTGCGGACTTCCGAAGGAGATGGCAATCGAGCTCTTCAAGCCGTTTGTTATGAAGGAGTTGGTGCAGAACGGTTCAGCTCATAATATCAAGGCTGCCAAGAAGATGGTTGAGCGCCTTGAGCCGGGTGTATGGGATGTGCTTGAGGATGTTATCAAGGAGCATCCTGTTATGCTTAACCGTGCCCCCACACTTCACAGACTTGGAATTCAGGCCTTCGAGCCTATCCTTGTAGAGGGTAAGGCAATCAAGCTTCATCCGCTCGTTTGTACGGCCTTCAACGCTGACTTCGACGGTGACCAGATGGCTGTGCATCTTCCGATAACGCTTGAGGCTCAGGCAGAGTGCCGCTTCATGCTGCTCAGCCCGAATAACCTTCTGAAGCCGTCAGACGGCTCTGTAGTTGCTGTTCCTTCACAGGATATGGTACTTGGCATCTATTATCTTACTCAGGAGAGACCTGAAACCACAGGCGAGGGTTCCTGCTTTAAGAGCATAAACGAGGCTATACTTGCATATGAGAACGGTGCGGTTGCACTTCATGCAAAGGTTAAGACCCGTGTTGAAAGGACTGCTGCAGACGGAACAAAGATTCATCCGGTTGTAGAGACTACAGTCGGAAGGCTTATATTCAACGAGCTTATCCCGCAGGATCTTGGCTTTGTTGACAGAACCATTCCTGGCAATGAGTACAAGCCGGAGGTTGATTTCCTTGTTAAGAAGGGTGAGCTTAAGGAGATTCTTGAGCGCATTATGAATACTCATGGTGCTACTGCAACGGCAGTTGCCCTGGACAACATCAAGGCACTTGGATACAAGTACTCCACAAAGGCAGCTCTTACAGTATCAATTTCAGATATGGTTGTGCCTGCAGATAAGCAGGACATCATTGATGCAGCACAGAAGACTGTAGACAGAATCGCACGTGATAAGGCTCGTGGTCTTATTACCGAGGAGGAGCGCTACAAGGAGGTTATAGATACCTGGAAGGCTGCCGATGACAAGCTCACCGACGAGCTTATCTCAGGCCTCGACAAGTACAACAACCTTAAGATGATGGCAGATTCCGGAGCCCGTGGATCTAACAAGCAGATTAAGCAGCTTGCAGGTATGCGAGGACTCATGGCCGATACAACCGGACATACCATTGAGCTTCCTATTAAGTCAAACTTCCGTGAAGGACTTGATATCCTTGAGTACTTTATTTCAGCTCACGGAGCACGTAAGGGACTTTCAGATACCGCTCTTCGTACTGCAGACTCGGGATACCTTACAAGACGTCTTGTAGATGTATCTCAGGAGCTTATCATTAAGGAAGAGGACTGCTCAGTCGGAAAGAGCGAGGAGCAGCTTCCGTCAATGGAGATAAGCGGCTTCACAGAGGGCCAGGAGGTAATCGAGGACCTTGAAGAGCGTATAACAGGAAGATGCGTAGCTGAAACTGTTATTGATCCTGAAACTAAGGAGATTGTAATCAAGGCAAATGATCTCTGCACAGTAGCCAAGGCCAAGAAGGTAGTAAAGGCACTTGAGAAGATGGGCAGAGATACCATAAGGATACGTACTGTTCTTACCTGCCGCTCCAAGTCAGGTGTCTGCGCAAAGTGCTATGGTGCAAACATGGCAACCAGAGCAGCGGTTCAGGTCGGAGAGGCTGTCGGAGTTATAGCAGCACAGTCTATCGGTGAGCCAGGTACACAGCTTACCATGCGTAACTTCCATACAGGAGGAGTTGCTTCAAATCAGGATATCACTCAGGGTCTTCCGAGAGTCGAGGAGCTTTTTGAGGCAAGAAAGCCTAAGGGACTTGCAATCATCTCTGAGATCCCAGGTGTCGTTACACTTAAGGAAACAAAGAGAAAGCGCGAGATCACTGTTACGGATTCTGAGACAAATGACTCCAAGACCTATCTTATTCCTTATGGCTCAAGACTTAAGGTTCAGGACGGGGATGTGCTTGAGGCCGGCGATGAGATCACAGAGGGTTCAATCAATCCGCATGATCTTCTCCGCATTAAGGGCGTAAGAGCTGTTCAGGACTATATGCTTAAGGAAGTACAGCGTGTATACCGTCTGCAGGGTGTTGATATCAATGATAAGCACATCGAGCTTATTGTAAGGCAGATGATGAAGAAGGTCAGAATCGAGGAGCAGGGAGACTCAGAGATGCTTCCGGGCATGAGCGTTAACCTTATTGATTTCAATGAGATTAATGAGCAGCTTGAGGCAGAGGGCAAGACTCCGGCAGAGGGCAAGGTAACCATGCTTGGTATAACAAAGGCTTCTCTGGCTACAGATTCCTTCCTGTCAGCAGCATCCTTCCAGGAGACCACCAAGGTTCTTACCGAGGCAGCTATAAACGGCAAGGTTGATCATCTTAACGGCCTTAAGGAAAACGTTCTTATCGGTAA
>CAVALT010000182.1:0-4141 GCA_963589455.1 Clostridiales bacterium | reverse complement strand
TCATCTACTTTATGCCTGTGGATTTTCCGGTATTTAATGTAGCTGATATCTATGTCACATGTTCGGCCTTTCTGCTTGTATACCTGATGATGTTCAGATATACGGATGATGATCTTAATGTGCTCTCATTTAAGCACAGCAGGGATGATTCGTGATTGCCGCAGCCAGGTGCGGTACATTACCATAGGATGATAACTAATATAATGACCTATACATTTGAAGAGGATAACAGTAAGATTCGGCTTGACTCGTATCTTGCCTCCATACAGGCAGATATGAGCCGTTCACGTATCCAGAATCTGATTAAAAGCGGTGATGTAAGCGTCAACGGAAATTATGCTAAGGCCGGATATATCCTTATGCCGGGAGACTGCATTGAGGTCAATGTTCCGGAGCCTGAATCTACAGATATATGTGCAGAGGATATACCTTTAGATATTGTATATGAGGATGAGGATGTCATAGTAATAAATAAACCCAAGGACATGGTTGTTCATCCTGCAAATGGACATTATACAGGTACCTTGGTTAATGCTTTAATGCATCACTGCAGAGATTCTCTCAGCGGCATCAACGGAGAGCTTCGGCCGGGTATAGTGCACAGGATAGATAAGGATACTACGGGGCTTATTATCGCATGCAAAAATGACAGGGCACACAGCTTTATAGCAGAGCAGCTTGCAGAGCACAGCATTACCCGCAGATACCTTGCACTTGTATATAATAATATAATCGAGAATGATGGCACTGTTGACGCAAACATAGACAGAAGCAGGGCTGATCGCAAGAAGATGGCCGTATGTCCGCCGTATGAAGGCAAAACAGCAGTTACTCATTACAGGGTGCTTGAACGCTTTCCTGCACACGGCATATATAAGATTCCGCTGTGTCTTGTTGAATGCCGTCTTGATACGGGCAGAACGCATCAGATACGAGTGCACATGTCACATATAGGTCATCCGCTTGCCGGAGATGAGGTATACGGCATCAGCCGTGATCTTCTTAAGGGAAAAGGGCAGTATCTGCATGCTGCAGTACTTGGTTTTACGCATCCGACGACGGGTGAACGGCTTGAATTCAGGGCACCGCTTCCGGATTATTTTGAATGTACTCTTAATATGCTGAGAAAACAGTGAATTGTTCGGATATTAAAACAGTATAAAGATTATAATTCACCGTGATTACATATTTTAAATTTATTGTAACAATTTAGTACCTATCTCGAATTTGCTCCGCAAATCCTCGATATATCTGGCCAGAGGCCCTTTGGGCCTTGGCCGACTTCCATATTTCAGGGTGAATTTACCTGCAAGCAGTTAATTCACCCTGAAATACGGAAGGTGCTGAACAATTACAATATATCGTGTTTTCGTGACGGCTGCTGCAGTCATGAAAAATCTGCAGTATATACTGCATATACAACATACACAACAAATGCGCAGAATAAAAGAATACCTTAACAATAAAAATATAATCAGGGCCATGCTTGCCGGATATCTGGCGGCATTTGTTTTTGTATTATTTGCCTTTGGCGTTAAAAGTGTTCCTCAGGAGGAAACAGCAGAAGAGAAGGCCGTTGAGGAAAGCGTATCAAGAAAAAATTTCAATTATTCTCGTCCTGTATCAAGTCTTAAGGAAATCAAGGCTGAGGAGGATACAGAGGAATTTGTTCCTGCTCCGGACAAGCTTAATCTTGCATATTTCTTTCCTGAAGATGCAGACACTTCGGATTCAATTAATTCCTATGCCGGACGCATATATACTGCAATGAACTCCAGAAATGCGGAGTATTTTGCCTCATATTTTGATCTTACGGATCGTACGCCTTTATCCATAGCCTCGCAGTACGGACTCGGCTCCTCAAGAGTTATGGGAAAATATAATCCGAATGATGCCTCGCAGTCAGCAGATAATCCGTCATCCTGGACTGTTAACAGCTTCCGCAACGTAAATGTAAGCTTTTATGACGGCGACGGCAACCGTATAAGCGGTTATTACAATGCTCAGGAGATCATGGCTCTTGCAAGTGTTTATGCATATTATCACGAGATGGATGATTATGAGGCCATGCAGGCTTACTGTGAGCAGCTATTTTCAGCCTCTGTAAGTGCTAAGGTTTCTCTTGGCAATGTTTATTATGATTCCGGCTGTCTTAATCGTACAGTTGAGCAGGAGGCAAGTGAGGCTATAGCACTTGAGAAGGCTCAGACGCAGCTTGAAGGCGGAAACAGTGTAAACGTGTCAGAAAGTCCTGCCGGACCGGGCTCTGACAATGCTGATGGTTCGGCAGAGGAATACATAACCGTACAGGTTTCTGAAAGCGAATCTCCGTCACATGGTTATGCTGTTGCAAATGGTGATCTAAGCCAAATAAGAACTGCAGCCTCTTCAGAGGGCAGCTCGTCATCTAACGAGTATGAGGAACAGTCATCAGCGGTAATATATGATTACACAACGGCTGATTCAGCCTCCTCCGGCGGAGCTTCCTCCGGCAGCGGCAAACGTAACTGGAAGAGTCTTAATGATAATGTTGTTGTTTCTCCGGGCAAAACAACAGCAGCTTCTGAAGGCACGGAAGCAACGACTGAAGTCACAGCGGCCGCTGAAGCTGCAGCCGGCACAGCATCACTGTCCGAAACAGCTGCATCGTCAAATGTTGTCTCTGATACTGCTGCTGTTGCCGAAACTCCTGCCGATACATCTGCAGCTGATGTGGTTGTCGGAGCACTTGATACCGACTTTTATGACAATGCATTTTCCTATGCTGCAGCAGCAGATTCTGCAGGCTCAGCTGTATATTACAACGGTGCTGCAAGTAATGTTTCTGATAACGTGGTTGTATCACCTGCTGAAAATGCGGCTGTAGCTTCAGATGCAGCAGATACATCAGCTCAGCAGAGGTCTGCAGACAATACAGGCTCTGCAGCTTCCTCATCAGCTGCTTCAGCAGGCAGCGAAGCATCCGTACAGCAGGAAGCATCAGCTTCAGGTGATGAGTTATTGTCTTCCTCTGCCGTAAGCGGAGGTGGAAATGATTCCTCTCAGTCTGCTGATACAGTCATGGTGACCAAAAGCTATTGCCCAGGACATATTGATCTGTATGTAAGCATAACCATTAAGGGCATAAATGATAAGAACAACAGTCTGTTCAAGGCTGACCCAATAGGCAACAACAAGGATAATTTTACTGACGAATGGCAGGGCTGGACTGATGACAAGATTGCTCTTGCAAAGGCTCTTTGCGAACAGGATTGGCTTGAAAATTACGGTCTGTCAATTTCATCAATTAAAGTAACGAATTCTCTGACGACAGAAGAGATAAACAGCTATCTTAATTCTCTTTCACCGGATATCTCACAGGAGAGGAGAGATATTGTTGAGTTTGCCCTCAACTCGGTAGGTAAGGTTCCATATTACTGGGGCGGCAAGCCCTCGGGAGCAGGCTATGAACCAAATCATTTCTATACGTTAATAAGCGCAGACTACAGAGGACGCATACTTAAGGGCCTTGATTGCTCTGGCTGGATTAACTGGGTATACTGGTCGGTTACCGGGCACAGTCTTGCGGGTGAGAGTACAGGTACGCTTATAGGCTGCGGACGGAGGATACAGCGTTCAGAGCTTAAGCCTGGAGATATAATTATACGTACCGGGGCAGATGCACATGTTGTCATGTTTCTCTGCTGGGCACAGAATGGCAATTTTATAGGCATACATGAGACCGGAGGCGTTATAAACAATGTTGTGGTAGCCGAGATGACAGCAAGCTGGCCCTACTACAGATCGCTTATTGACTGACAGCAGGTGCGAGTATAAATACAATTTTTGATATACAACTTGCAGTGCTTCTATGCTAAAATCTATCGAAGTAATCAGCAAAATGTAAATTACCGTTTCAATAAAGGGTGGTCGGATATATGACATCACAGGAATTAAAGGCAATATGTCTCCAGACCAGAAGAGACATCATCAACATGGTAGCAGATGCTGCAAGCGGACATCCGGGCGGATCGCTGTCTGCAGTAGAGCTTATGGCAGCTACCTTCTATACTCAGATGAGGCTTAATCCTCAGGATCCCGGAGATCAGAGCAGAGACAGATTTGTGCTCAGCAAGGGCCATGCAGCTCCATGCTATTATTC
>CAVALT010000181.1:696-4147 GCA_963589455.1 Clostridiales bacterium | reverse complement strand
CCTACGCCGGATTTACGCTGCGAAGCAGCTAATTCCCTTGTAAATCCGTGCGATCTGCCGGAGGCTATTAAGGAAATGCTGATTTTATCAGCATTTCCTTAGTCGTTTTCTGCTTATGGTATCCATGAGTATACTACATAATAAGCTTTTTTCCATAACAAAATCCCCCATATTCATAAACTTTTAGCACTCGATAGTTGACATTGCTAACAATTGGACTTATAATGTGTTTCGTTCGGTGGAGATAGCAGCATGGAACCTAAGTTAAGCAAGGACTGTGTTTCGGAATCTCCGCATCGGATGATATATTTACAGGCATTAGATGCCGGGCCTTAACAGGCCGATAAGATTTGTAAGATTTATACTTTGCCGGGCATCCGGCACAGGTGTCTTTTTTATCAAGGAGGAATAATCATGAAATTAGTTCCGTTGGATGACAAGGTAGTATTAAAGAAGGTACAGGCAGAGGAGACAACCAAGTCAGGCATTGTACTTACAGGCCAGGATAAGGAGAAGCCGGCTCAGGGCGAGGTCGTAGCAGTAGGACCCGGAGGAACAGTTGACGGCAAGGAAGTTAAGATGCAGGTTAAGACCGGAGACAAGGTTGTATACTCAAAGTATGCAGGCACTGAGGTAGAGCTTGACGGAGAGAAGTTCCTTGTTGTTAAGCAGGGTGACATTCTTGCTGTAATAGAGTAATTAAGAGTAGAGTTACGACATTTTCATTGTAACAGAGAGTAATAGTTAAGACATAAGACATTTTTAGATATAGCTGAAAAAGAGGTGTATAGACATGGCTAAGGATATTAGATACGGAGTAGATGCCAGAAAGGCAATGGAGGCAGGCGTAAACAAGCTTGCAGATACAGTAAGAGTAACACTTGGACCTAAGGGAAGAAATGTTGTACTTGACAAGAAGTTCGGAACACCGCTCATTACTAACGACGGTGTAACAATCGCCAAGGAGATTGAGCTTGAGGATCCATATGAGAACATGGGAGCTCAGCTTGTAAAAGAGGTTGCTACCAAGACAAATGATGCAGCCGGCGACGGAACAACAACAGCTACAGTACTTGCTCAGGCACTTATCAATGAGGGAATGAAGAACCTTGCAGCAGGTGCAAACCCGATCGTCATGCGTAAGGGTATGAAGAAGGCTTCAGATGCAGCTATTGAGGCAATCGAGGGTCTTGCAAAGAAGGTTACAGGCAGAGACCAGATCACCAGAGTTGCTGCTATTTCAGCATCTGATGATGAGGTAGGCGAGATGGTAGCAGACGCTATGGAGAAGGTTTCCAAGGACGGTGTTATTACCATTGAAGAGTCAAAGACCATGAAGACTGAGCTTGACCTTGTTGAGGGCATGCAGTTTGACAGAGGATATCTCTCAGCTTACATGTGCACTGATATGGAGAAGATGGAGGCAGTTCTTGACGATCCTTACATCCTCATTACAGATAAGAAGATCTCCAACATTCAGGATATCCTTCCGATCCTTGAGAATATTGTCAAGATGGGCGCTAAGCTCCTTATCATCGCTGAGGATATCGAGGGTGAGGCTCTTACAACTCTTATTGTCAACAAGTTAAGAGGCACCTTCCAGGTTGTTGCTGTCAAGGCTCCGGGCTATGGCGACAGACGTAAGGATATGCTTAAGGATATCGCTATTCTTACAGGCGGACAGGTTATCTCTGAGGAGGTAGGCCTTGAGCTTAAGGATGCTACAATGGATATGCTCGGAAGCGCTAAGTCTATCCGTACCAACAAGGAGAACACTATCATTGTTGACGGTGCAGGCACAAAGCAGGCTATCAAGGACAGAGTTGCTCAGATTAAGGCACAGATGGAAGCATCAACCTCTGAGTTTGATAAGGAAAAGCTTCAGGAGAGAGTTGCCAAGCTTGCAGGCGGCGTAGCCGTAATCAGAGTAGGTGCAGCAACCGAGACTGAGATGAAGGAAGCTAAGCTCCGTATGGAGGATGCACTCAATGCAACAAGAGCTGCAGTTGAGGAGGGCATCGTAGCAGGCGGCGGAACCGCTTACGTAGAGGCAAGCAAGAAGGTTGCCGAGGTAGTTAAGAAGCTTGAGGGAGATGAGAAGACAGGTGCACAGATCGTGCTCAAGGCTCTTACCGCTCCGCTCTACAGAATTGCTGAAAATGCAGGCCTTGACGGTTCTGTTATCGTAAACAAGGTAACAGAGGCTAAGAAGGGTGTTGGCTTTGATGCTTATAATGAGACCTACGTTGACATGGTAGAGTCAGGAATCATCGATCCTGCAAAGGTAACCAAGTCAGCACTGCTTAATGCAGTATCAGTTGCATCAACACTCCTCACAACCGAGGCAGCAGTAGCTGATATCCCGGCACCGGAACCGGCCATGAACGCCGCCAACCAGTCCATGGGAATGATGTGATAGAATAATACAGATCGGATCAATTATCAAATGTATGCTTGCATATAATTTGATAATTGATTCGGAATGCTAAACGAACATGAGTATGCAGGGCGATAGCCCGAAATGCGAATGTTCGTAGAGATACGGGAGCACCGCAGGTGCGGAGTATCTCATATTATTCTATCAGTACGTTAAAGACAGACGAAACAAAAAAAGGAGAAGACTGCTTGCAGTCTTCTCCTTTTTTTGTTTTGTATGGCTAATGAATACAAGTATTATGCTGCTGTGGACATTATGTGTTGAAAGTTCTGAAAAAAAAACATATGATAACATTTAAGAGGACTTAAATACGCAGTGTATTGCTTTGAAGGGAAGGGAAGGACGCATATGGCAAGAAGAAAATGGTATAAACAGATATTGGCAATAGTGCTGACAGCAATGCTTATACTGAACGGCAGTGAGACAGGACTGAGTGCGCTGGCAGATATACTGTCTGTTTCGGAACAGACTCAGACATCCGGTGAGACAACTGACGAGATATCTGGCGAAACTGAGGACAAACCTATAGCAACTTCCACATCACTGAAGAGAAATAATGCTGTAGATCCGCCAAAGCAGCAGTCAGCCGGCGGGGGGGGCGAAACAGATGAGGACGAAGCCGATGAGAATGATGAGCAGGACACGGTACCTGTGGCAAGTCCGTCATACATCAATCAGTCAATACATCTTAAGGAGAATATAGTCACTTCTCCTGCCACAGAGGCACTCGTAAATACGGTTAATGATATTGCTGCGGTCAATGAGATTCAGACAATTAATGAGACTGAGACAGTGCCGACGTATACTATTTCCTATGGAAATGTTGATGGAAAAGCTTATAAGGTTTACACCTTGAGCGGCGGCAATCTCGGCAGTACTGAGCCGATTATTTTATCCAGTGATGATGAAAAAGAGGTTCTTAAAAAAGCCATAGCAGACTGTAAGGAGCATTACAACAAAGACGGCGAGATAATTCTGAAAGTTGATGGTCAGACAGCGGAAGCGGTGTACGGT
>CAVALT010000181.1:0-686 GCA_963589455.1 Clostridiales bacterium | reverse complement strand
CTATCAATCTCTACGGAAAATATAATAGCTGGGCTTTGTTTACAGTTGCGGCAGATGATATTGAGGTGACCATCAACAGCTATGCCGATATAGCATCAAAGTATGTATACGCATATGAATCCGGCACAAAGCATCAGGATAAATCAAAGGTAATCTTTAATAACTGTAATGGTCAGTATATAAATGCAGGCATTATAGTCGGCAAGAATGATGAAGTCAATCTGAAGGGCGGCAAGGTTACACAAGATACAGGAGCATTGGCTGTTTACGGCAAATACACGATGGACGGCGAAACATTTGACGGCAGTGTCCTGATATATGCTGATGCATCCCTCACGATGAAGGACGGAATCATTGAAGGGGATATCACTGCATACGACAAGTCATCGCTTGTAATAGACGATGGCACGGTTAACGGACAAATATCGCTCAGAGGTGCGCTTGAGCTTAATGGCGGCAGTATAAATAACAGCATGGACGACAGCGGTTACCCCTGCTATGCAATTGTAGCATTAGATAATGCTGACATAAGCATCAATGGCGGAAGTGTCTACGCTGAAAATAAACAGAACACTGCTGCAACGATTATGATAGAGAGTGACAATGTCGAGCTTAAGCTTGCAGGCACTGTTGATATCGCAGCAAAGGCACAGGACGGTGCTAAGCCCTCAGCCTCTGTTTTATAT
>CAVALT010000180.1:0-4150 GCA_963589455.1 Clostridiales bacterium | reverse complement strand
GTACAATGGGAACAAATGATGCCGAGACGCCTCCTGAGATTATAAAATTTCTAAATTATATAAAGGCTAACCTCACTGACTCACAAGATGACTTCGAAAGTCCTCTTGTATCACAGCTTCAGAAGTCAGTGGGCAAAATCAAACATGACAGGAGTATGGAGGAGGAATATATGCTGCTGCAGGAATGGTTGGAGGATAAATACGAAGCCGGACTTACCGAAGGCATCCGTAAAGCAAATATAACCACAGCGATTGACTCAATCAAGCTTGGCTTGACCGATGAAGACATAATGAAATTATCTCATCTTAATAAAGATGAGATTGAGGCGCTTCGTGCCGGCAAGACAGTCAGCTGATATTGCTGTCAGTCTGTAAATCATGCTTTCTCATAGTCAACCAAAGTTTATGTGGAAGCATAACAGCTAAGCTATATTGAAACAGAAAACAGCACCCTCGACCTTCTGTCTCTTCGGCAACTGGTTTCAGGGTGCTGTTTTAATTAACCTTAAAATTGTTGACTGAGCAATCCGGCCATAACCGAATCTCAGCTTAAAAATCTTACTTCCATATTGAGAAAATTCTTGCCGGGTTCTCCTCTAATATAGTCTTGATTGCAGATTCGGAAGCTCCGCAGTATTCAAGTGTCGGAACAAAATCAGTCAGCATATAATCAAGTCCATATGCTCTGCCCTGCGGCTCCATGTAAGCTGCAAGAGCTTCCTTTCTGCCGCCATCCACTCCTAAAAGAAGCTGCGATCCATAACCTTTATCAATAAGCCAGGTCATATTCTCTGCAATTTCGGTATCAGGTCTGTACTGTGCTTTATTGCTTTCTTCAAAGCACAGATTAATACCTGTATCAAGCAAACGCTCATAATAACGTCTGTCCGGATTACGCTGAACATGACATAATACCGTATGCGTCAGGTCTGCTCCGCTTTCTCTGAGGATCTCGATAATCTCAAGCCCCATTGTTCCAAAGTCAGTGTGGAAGCTTATCGGGCATCCGGTCATGCGCTGTGTAAGTGCCGCAACCTTTATTGCCTTTTCCTCAAGCTTTGATATAAGTCTATAGCTTGTTCCGGCCTTTATAAGTCCCGCCCTTGCCTTTGTTCGCTCAACCACCGGTCCGTTATAGCTGTGAACATCCATGCCTTCTTCAATCTCAAGAGCCATCATCTCAGCGATTTTTTCAACGCTTACAGTAGCAAGAAAGCTGGTTCTTGGGTCATAGTTGCTGCCCTTCTGAAAGCCGGTTGTCATGACAATATGTCCGCGGCCGCGATATGCTTCAGCAATCTCAAGCATCTTCGGAACATTTCTTCCGCAGCCTATAGGATCCATGCATATCATAGTCCTGCCGCCTGCATTCAGGAAACGTTCAAACTCCTTCTTTCCTGCGTTGACATCATCCATCAGAAAATTAATATCAACCTTTATTTCCGGGCCGCCGCTTCTGATCAGATGATCATGTGCGTCTGTAACACCTATTTCTTCTGCCGGAATATCTCCCAGCACTGTTCTTACTATCTTACTCATTTAAGCACCGTATATAATATTAGGAAGCACTGTTGTTACGAACGGAACATAGCTCATAAGCATAAGCATTGCGAACAGCAGTACATAGAATACTCGGCAGTCCTTTATGAAGTCCTCTGTTTTGCAGTTTGTTGCCGCACAGGTAACAAACATAAGGTTACCCATAGGAGGTGTAAGTGAACCGATTGCCATATTGAAGATAAATACCATACCGAACTGTACAGGATCTATGCCAAATGCAACGGCAACCGGTGCAAGCATAGGTGCGAGTACAATCTGTGCAGCTGTTGCTTCAATAAACATACCTACAAGCAGCAGGAATAAGTTAACAAGAAGCAGGAAAAGATACTTGTTATGGCAAAGTCCGATAAGGAAGGTCGTCATATTCTGCGGAACATTTTCCCAGGTAAGAATCCAGCTAAAGCAGGTAGCTGCACCTACGATAAGCATAATTCCAGCTGTTGTACTTACTGTATCTGTAATGCACTGCCATACATTATCGAGTCTAATTTCTCTGTAAATGATTCCGAGCAGCAAAGCATAAAATATAGCTATAGCTCCGGCCTCTGTAGGAGTAAATATTCCAAGACGTATTCCGCCTATGATTATTATTGGAAGGCAAAGCGGGAGCACTGCCGGCTTAAAGCTCTCCCAAAGCTCCTGTCTGGTAGGTCTGCGTTCACTAAGCCTTGGAATTCCGTTTTTCTTTGAAAACTTGCTGACGATAATCATCATCGCTACGCAAAGTATAATTGCAGGACCAATACCGGCTACAAACAGCTTACCTATAGATGTACCTGTGATAGATCCATATATAATAGCTGCAATTCCCGGCGGAATAAGCGGTGTGATCATTGATGAAGCTGCAGTAATCGCACTTGCAAATCCGTTGGAATAGCCGGCTTTTCTCATATCCGGTACAAGAAGCTTTGCCTCCATGGCAGCATCAGCCAGGGATGAACCCGACATACCTCCCATAAGAGTAGAGAGTGCAATATTAACCTGTCCCAGTCCGCCATACATATGCTGTGTAAGAACCTTACAAAACTTAAGCATTCTTTCTGTAATACCGCAGTAATTCATAAGTGCACCGGTTGCAACGAAGAATGGAATTGCAAGCATTGTTACACTCTGCATTCCGGAAATCACTCTCTGCATCGCCATCATTGCATTGATTCCGCTTCCCGGATTAGCAAGTCCATAGGCTACGCATGCTCCTAAAATTGCTGCAAATACAGGTACGTTCAGGAATAAAAGTACCAATAATGAAATTGCGCTTAATGCTATAGGTGACATTATTCGGCACCTCCTTCCTCTGAATCATCCTTGCGTATAAACTGTCCGCCTAATACCCCGAACAGCTGATCAAGAATTATAAATGTATACTGTATCATCATGATTATGCAGCCAATCGGAGCAGCAATATCAATATACTTATAGCTTATCTTAAAATAAGGCGTAACCTTCTTTGTAACTGAAGCTGCAAGCTCAAAGCCTCCCTTGCAGAGGTAAATCAGAACAAGCATTGCAACTATGTAGCAAAATACATCAAGTATTTTACGTGCCTTGGGATTAAGACGGGCTGCTATAAGATCAATGCTGACCTGACCACCCTTTCTGAACGCAATGCTTCCGCCGAGGAATATAGTCCAGACGAAGAAGAATATCTGCATCTCCTCAAGCCAGGCAATAGGATTTCCAAAGCATTTACGCATTACCACACCTGCTACAGTCATAAGAATAATAAGCAGAAGTGATATACCGGAAATAATTGAATCCAGACTTGTAATTATTTTCTGAATCTGTTTCAACGCTCTAATACTCCTTTTTTATACAAAATGAGCCCCGGGCTGTGTTTTTCACGTCCCGAAGCCCATAAAACTACTTACTGTATAAGATTATAACTGATGAAATCAGCCGTTGATAATGGACTGAAGCTCATCATAGAGACCCTTTGTCCATGTTCCGTTTTCCTCATAATCTGTATAAAGCTTCTTGCTTGCGTCCTGGAACTCCTTGAATGCTGCATCATCGAGCTCATAGATTGTAACGCCTGCATCTGTCATATTCTTCTGCATCTCTTCACTTACCTGCTGATAGAGATCATTATTATACTGAGCAGCTTCCTCTCCAGCCTCGATAATTGCTGTCTGATACTCCTCTGGAAGTGTTGACCAGAAATCCTCACCAACAATAAAGTTTGAGAATGTCATCTGATGATTTGTCATGGTGATATTCTTGCAAACCTCCTGGAATGCATTGTTATAAAGTGTTGTAAGCGGATTCTCTACGCCGTCAACAACGCCCTGCTGAAGTGAGGTATAAACATCTCCAAGAGCCATAGGTGTTGAAGCTGCGCCAAGATTATTGAACATTGTAACTGAGATATCATTGTTAGGAACACGAATCTTAAGACCCTTAAGATCTGCTACAGACTGTACAGGTGTCTTGGTCATAAGCTGACGCTCACCGTAAATCCAGTTTGTTGAGATAATCTGAAGTCCCTCATCAGCAAGCTTTGACTCCTGCTCAGCCCACCAGTCACTGCCTGTTATCTTATACATTGAGCTCCAGTCATTGAAAAGGAACGGTCCCATAACAACACCAAAGT
>CAVALT010000179.1:0-4178 GCA_963589455.1 Clostridiales bacterium | reverse complement strand
CTTATGTTCTGTATCAGATCCAGCCTGCATATGGCTTCTGCTGTACCGCATTTTCCATCCAGTTGATAAGCGTGATAAAATCAAATACCGGTCTGCCGGTGAGTCTCTGAACCTCCGAGGCATATGGCGGCATGTCCGAGCACTCCAGGAGAATTGCGCCTATATCAGGATTCTCCGCAACCATCTTAATGGCTGCATTTACAACATCATTTCGTACTCCTGCATTATCAAAGGCACCCAGATCCTCCATAATAACCTTGAAGCTTTCTCCATGACGCAAATCTGCAAATACAAGGTCGTCCGTATGACCTATGCCGCAGCTTTCTATAATCTTGTCTGAAATAGCTGTCGCATTCGCACTCATAATACCGATTTTCTGATTTTTCTTAAGAAGCGTGCGAATCCACGGAACCTGTACCAGACTTGATATAGCAACCGGAATATCCATGTCATCTGCAAGTCTTGCCTGGAAATTCCCGAAGAAGCCGCATGCCGCAGATATAGCACGGCAGCCTTCCTTCTCAAGCTCCTTTGCGGCCTTTAATATGTACTCATATGCCTTATCAGAGCCGCTGTGCAGTGTTGGTGTGTCAAGTCCCTGAACCGCCTTGTATCTTACAGGGAATTTGTAGGTCCAGGCATTAACGACATTTCCCGGTACAAACGGATACCAGACGTTATCAAGATGAAGTATTCCTACTCCATAGCCTGCGATGTTCTGTCCCTTTGGCATCCTGACATATACGCTTTTTTCCGGCTCTGCCGTCATGTAGCCGTACATTCTTCCATCCTCGTTCATTGGTTCCTCCTTCCAAAAATATCTTTGTGATTTTTGATATCCCTGTCTTTATATCTGAAAGTCTACTCTGAGCCGGATGAAAAGTATAATTACGTCACTGCATGCACTGCATTCTTCTGCCGCATGTAAAGCTTTAATTTATTGACTATCGTCAAATTGCTTAATGCCATACACCGTGATTTGGTAATTTTGCCGTTGAAAATGTACCGAAATCTATGTATTTATAAAAATACAATTCAAATACATATGTGAACGGCATATGCTATATTCAAAATCAGAATATTTATGGTAATATTGTACAAAGATTTGCAAGAAGGCGCAGCTGTTATTGTCGTTATTTACAGCTAACATATCCTGAAGCTTTCTGTGTTCATCACAGATATCGTGCCCTGCTGTATGACAGATTTGTTTTTCTAAGGGACTGTATGTTCTGTGGGATATTCTGACGGAGGTACTTAAATGGATTTACAAAAATGTAAGGCCTTTGTTAAGGTCATCGAGAGACAAAGTATAACTCTTGCTGCAAGGGAGATGGGATATTCACAGCCCGGCATCAGCCATATGATAGATGCCCTGGAGAAGGAGGTCGGCTTTCCGCTCCTTGTACGCTCAAAGCATCAGATACTGCCGACTCCTGCCGGTAAGGAGCTTCTGTATCACTGCCGCAATATAGTTAAAAGCACTGAACAGTTTGAAGAGACTGTCATGTCCATCAACGGACTGCTCAAGGGCTCCATTACCATCGGTGCCTATCATACTCTGCTCAAGGAATACCTGCCTCAGCTTATATATGAATTCAATACGGCATTTAAAAATATTTCTATCAACGTTATAGAATTTGCGAGTCCGGAGCTTAATTCAAGCCTTACAGGCAATGAATCCGATATCGGCTTCATGTGCGAGCCAATGCCGCCGAACTTTGAGTTCTATCCGCTGTTTGACGACTATTACTGTGTCATTATGAATGAACATCATCCGCTCGCTGCATATGATACCATACCTCTTCAATTGCTTAACGGCTGTAATCTGATCACACCGCAAAACGGCTGGGATGAGATTGTTCAGGATGTGCTTGCAGCTGCCAGAATTGACAATTATAAGACTGATTTTCATATATCGAGTGATATAGGAAGCGTGGCTTTGGCCGCCAAGGGTCTCGGAATATTCATAACCTCCGAGCTTCAGACCTTCATGCTGCCAGACGGTGCTGTTGTCCGCAGACTGGACACCGATCTGCACCGCACAATGGGGCTTGCCGTACGGTCACTCAAAAACGCCTCGCCCGCAGCCAAGGAATTTATCAGGTTTGCCATAGCAAGAGCCGACTATCACGGAACCTACAGGACCAAACCCAAACACAAGCATGGCTGATGCCTCCTGCAGTTTTTTTGACTTTACTCTATAAAGGCAGCTGTAAACCCGGAAAATGCGAAGCACTCTGACATCAGCCTGCGGCAAAATACTTTTGGAGCCTAAATCATCATTATTGTACATCATAAACATATGCATTTGACACAAACTGCACACCAAAAAGCCGTGACTTCGTGGTATAGTAAGGCTGTAAGTATGAACAGGGTAAATCAGATATAAACAATCTTAATGCACAGCTTTCAGATAAACTGACAGCACCCGCATTTCGGATCAGGAAGGAAAATTAATGAGAAAAACCAAAATCGTATGCACCATGGGACCGTCCACAGCCTCTGAGGACGTATTGAAGAATCTCATGCTCACCGGCATGAACGTTGCACGCCTTAATTTTTCACACGGTACACATGAGTCGCATCTTGAGATGATAAATAAGATCAAGGTCATCAGAGAGGAGCTTAAGAAGCCGGTATCAATTATGCTTGATACAAGCGGCCCTGAGATCAGGCTTAAGGACTTCACTGAGGGCAAGGTTACTCTTGCGACAGGTCAGGACTTTACGCTTACAACCGGAGATATTCCAGGAGATACATCTAAGGCTGCCATAACCTATGATAACCTGTGCAGGGATGTTAAGGTCGGCGGCACGATACTTATAGATGACGGTGCTGTTGAGCTTAAGATTACTTCTATCATCGGACATGACATCAACTGCAAGGTAATCAACGGCGGCGACATTTCCAATCATAAGGGGGTAAATGTACCCGATGTCAGTCTCGGCCTGCCGTTCATCAGCGACAAGGACAGAAGTGATCTCATCTTTGGTATTGAGAATGATGTGGATTATATTTCTGCTTCCTTTGTAAGATGTGCCGATGATGTTAAGGAGCTGCGCTTCCTGCTTAAGGAGCATCACGGTGACAGCATCAAGATTATCTCCAAGATTGAAAACCGTGAGGGCGTTGATAATATTGATGAAATTATCGCCGTATCGGACGGCATCATGGTTGCAAGAGGTGATCTCGGAGTTGAGATTCCTATCCGGGAGATTCCGGCGCTTCAGAAAATGATGATCAAAAAATGCACTCAGGCAGGCAAGATAGTTATAACTGCCACTCAGATGCTTGACTCCATGATACGCAATCCGAGACCGACAAGAGCTGAGGTTACTGACGTTGCTAATGCAATATATGACGGTACCGGTGCAATTATGCTCTCCGGAGAGACTGCTGCAGGAAAATATCCGCTTGAGGCAGTACGAACCATGAGCGAGATTGCAGAATATACCGAGCACGATATCAACTATGAAAACCGCTATCGTGAGCAGAAGGTTTCTGATATAAGCAGCGTTACCAATGCAATATCTCATGCCGCAGGACTTACAGCTATTGATATCAATGCTGACGCGATTATAACAGTTACCCAGTCAGGCTACACTGCCCGCATGCTTTCAAAGTTCAGACCGCCGTGCTCTATAGTTGGATTTACCACCAGCCGCAAGACCTATTACCAGCTTGGACTGATCTGGGGTGTAACGCCAAAGGCTCTCGACTATATGAACAATGACAATGAGCTTATTGCTACTGCATTTAAGAGAGCAAGTGATGCAGGCTTTGTACATCCAGGCCGTTCTGCAGTAATGACCGCAGGTCTTCCGCTTGGAGTCAGCGCTGCAACCAACACCATACGCATTATGACTGCTGATGAGGCATGATACCTGTGTCAATTGATATTTGGCATTGAGCAGCTATTGTGTGGCAGAATTATATGAAGGTGCTGAGGGCAAAATGCTTCACACTCCCTATCGGATTCCAAGCTCAAAAGTACTCATTCAAGTTAGAAAAACATTGTATTTTGGTATCTGTTTAGCACCTGCCATATTTCAATGTGAATTGCCTGCTTGCAGGTAAATTCACATTGAAATATGGCAGGCGGCCAAGGCTCGAAGAGCCTCTGGCCAGCTGCATCGAGGATTTGCGGAGCAAATTCGAGATGGGTGCTAAACAGTTAC
>CAVALT010000178.1:0-4241 GCA_963589455.1 Clostridiales bacterium | reverse complement strand
GCTGCTTCGCAGCGCAAATCCGGCGCGGGAAACGCTTTAATCAGCGTTTCCTTAAATTTTTCCTTAAGCCTTTTTTTTAGCCCCAGGCTTCTGCCAGCTGATAAAATCACAATCCTTGTTCTCGCATGCGTGGAAGAGGCGGCCCTTCTTAGTGCGGCGCTTTATTATCTCGCTTCCGCATTGCGGACACTTTACGCCGGCCTTTTCAAGCAGAGGCATGGTATTTCTGCACTCCGGAAAGCCGGGGCATGCAAGGAACTTGCCGTGCGGACCGTATTTGATAACCATGTTGCGTCCGCACTTATCGCATATGACATCGCTTACTTCGTCTGCTACCTTTATTTTTCCAAGTGTCTCTCTCGCATTTTTGATTGAGCTCTCGAGCTCAGGATAGAAGTCTGCAACCACCCTTCTCCAGTCGGCCTTGCCCTCTGCAACATCATCGAGCTGTTTCTCCATCCTGGCGGTAAAGTCAATATCAACTATTTTTGGAAATGCACCTGTCATCAGATCATTGACTGCTGTTCCAAGCTCTGTTGCGTAGAGATTCTTTTTCTCCTTTGTGACATAATGTCTTGCAAGCAGGGTTGCTATAGTAGGAGCATAGGTAGAAGGTCTTCCGATTCCGTCCTCCTCAAGGGTCTTAATCAGCGAAGCCTCTGTATAGTGTGCCGGCGGCTCCGTAAAATGCTGTATATCCTCTATTTTAGCAAAGCTTATACTATCTCCGGTTTTAAGAAAGCTTAGGTCCTGCTTATTCTCATCCTCTTCGGATTCATTTTTATAAACGCTTAGGTAACCGTCAAACTTAAGCTTTGAGCCTGAAGCCGTAAAGGTATGGCTGCCTGATTCAAGTCTCACTGAGGTCTGAGCATATACGGCATTGCTCATTCTGCTTGCCATAAAGCGCTTCCATATCATCTGATAAAGCCTGAATTCATCTCTGCCAAGCTTATCCTTAAGCTCAGCCGGCGTTACCTCTACATGGGCCGGTCTGATTGCCTCGTGTGCATCCTGGCTGCCGCTGCTGTTTTTGCCGGCTGCAGGGCGCTTTGAGATATAGCCATCTCCATAGTTCTGTGAGATAAATACTCTTGCCGCTGCCGCCGCCTCATCACTTATGCGCACCGAATCAGTACGCAGATAGGTGATATGACCGTCCTCATACAGCCTCTGAGCCACTCGCATAGCTGTAGAGGTTGACATATTAAGAGTTTTTGAAGCCTCCTGCTGCATTGTTGATGTAGTAAAAGGCCATGGTGCATTTTTAATGCGCTCCGACTCCTTAACCTCCGAAACATTAACAGGCTTATCAATAACATCCGAAACTATACTCTCTGCTTCAGCAGCCGTCTCAAGCTGGCGCCTGACTCCGTTTTCTCCGTAATAAAGTGCCTTGACATGCTTTGACTTATTTTTAATCTCGGCCTCTACGGTATGATATTCTCTCGGAACAAAGGCATTGATCTCGGCGTCTCTGTCGCACACCAGTCTGAGCGCAACCGACTGAACACGGCCTGCAGACAGTCCGCGCTTAATCTTTTCCCATAATATAGGACTTATTGAATAACCTACTACACGGTCTATAACACGTCTTCCCTGCTGAGCATCGACAAGATTCATGTTGATCTCGCGCGGATTTTTAAGTGCCTTTGTAACCGCATCCTTGGTAATCTCATTAAAGGTAATTCTCGACACCTTTTTGTCGCTTTTGTCAAGTCCGAGTGCAGTCTTAAGATGCCAGCTTATAGCCTCTCCCTCACGGTCAGGGTCGGTCGCAAGATATATTTTGTCAGCCTTGGCCGCTTCCTTCTTAAGTGAGGCAATAAGATCTCCCTTACCTCTTATGGTTATATATTTAGGTTCAAAATTATTGGCTATATCAACTCCCATAGATGATTTGGGAAGATCCCTGACATGTCCCATGGAGGCATCCACAGTATAGTTTGAGCCTAAAAATTTCTTTATTGTCTTCATTTTAGCCGGTGACTCGACTATGATCAGATTCTTTGCCATTAATGTCCCTGCCTGTTAATTTAACGACCATGCCTGCATATAATATAGGCAGACATGATATTTAAGGAAATGCTGATTAAAGCATTTCACACGCCGGATTCACGCTGCGAAGCAGCTAATTCCCTTATAAATCCGTGCGATCCGCCGTAGGCTGTTAAGTAAATGCTGATTAAATCAGCATTTCCCTAATGCTAATCAAATGAAATACTATAATATTCCATCATTGTCAAATGCTTTATTTTTGCAATTTTATTAAAAACAGGCAAAAAGTGCTTTAACTATTTAAAGCGTTGTGGTATACTCCGTCACATGCGGAGGCACAAATTTACAAGCCTTCCGCTATCAGTCAGGGACAAAGACTTATACTCTGACTTCATAATATAATTATCTGGAGAGTGAACAAATATGCAGGAGAACAACATAACCTTCCACCGAAAGCTTATAATTCCCAAGGAATTAAAGGAAATGTTTCCAATGACTCAGGCTATGGAGCAGCTTAAGTCTGAGCGTGATGAGATAATCAGAAACATTATAACAGGAAGCGACAAGCGCATGCTGCTTATCATAGGTCCATGTTCAGCTGACCGTGAGGATGCCGTGCTCGACTATATGACCAGACTTGCAAGACTTCAGGAGGACGTTAAGGACAGCATATTTATAGTACCTCGTCTCTATACCAATAAGCCGCGTACTACCGGCAAGGGCTACAAGGGCATACTTCATCAGCCTGATCCTGATAAGGCTCCCGATCTGCTTAAGGGCATCATTACAATCCGTGAGATGAATATCCGCGTTATCAAGGAGACAGGCTTTACCTGTGCTGATGAGCTGCTTTATCCGGAAACCTATCGTTTCGTCTCCGATGTGCTTTCCTATGTTGCCATAGGCGCCCGCTCGGTGGAGGACCAGGAGCACAGACTTATAGCAAGCGGCATTGATATCCCTGTAGGAATGAAGAATCCGACAAGCGGAAATCTCGCTGTTATGATGAATTCAGTAATTGCAGCTCAGTCAGAGCAGAACTTCATATACAGAAACTGGGAGGTTTCGACCAAGGGCAATCCGCTCTGCCACACCATACTCAGAGGCTATGAGAACAGCTTTGGACGTACCTATCCTAACTACCACTATGAGGATCTCCTCAGGCTTCATGAGCTCTATGAGGAGAAGCAGCTTGCAAATCCTTCTGTTATCGTTGACTGCAACCATGCTAACTCCGGTAAGAAATTCATCGAGCAGATACGTATCAGCAAGGATATTCTTCACAGCCGTGATGCTTCCGAGGGCATCAAAAAGCTTGTCAAGGGACTTATGATTGAGAGTTATATTGAGGACGGCAATCAGAAGGATACTGAGCATTGCTACGGCAAATCTATTACTGATGCCTGCATCGGATGGGATAAAACAGACAAGCTGGTTCATGAGCTTGCAGAGCTCTGGAATATGTAACTAAATTCAAGATAGGTGCTGAACAGCTGCCATATTTTTACCACAGGGTCATTGCATACAGCGATGGCCCTTTTTTCTTTTCTCAAAATCCACGGCATTTTCAAAGATATGCTCAGCTGCATCAAAATGATAAACAAAGTCACTAAGTCTTTCCTCAGGCTTCACTTCATTGCGGTTAACCTCAGCAACAATCTCCCTAAGCTCCGCTTCTGTCACTCTTCCGTCATCGGCCAGTACCAA
Source organism: Clostridiales bacterium (assembly GCA_963589455.1). Lineage (GTDB taxonomy): Bacteria > Bacillota > Clostridia > Lachnospirales > Lachnospiraceae > Avilachnospira. Next base: position 536 of record CAVALT010000178.1, on the reverse strand, counting down.
CAGCTCATGCACCGATGAAGGAAGCACATAATAATCTCCGCCCTTCATGTCTGCAATCTGCTGCATCACACCCGGATAAAACAATGCAGCCGCACCCTTTACCTGCTGATCAGTGGTTACTACAGTAAGCTCCGGTTCGATCTGCGAATTAAAGCCCAGTATATCCGAAATATTCATTATTCTGACCGGATTGATCCTCTGTGCATTATTAAGTGCCTCTGAAAACAGCCTTTCCGCATCTATCTCAAGCTCTGAAATAAGCTCATTTGTCACCTTTGCAGTAACATATACCTCCGGATTACTGTCAAGCATAAGCTTACATATTATCGCAAGATCAGCTGCTCTGATATACGGGATATGCTTAAGCAGCTCCTCATTTCCTTTAATCCCTGTCAGCTCAACAATAAGCCTGCTTCTGAACGTTTCGTAATCCTGCTTCTGCATTGCAGCCTCCTTTTTTTTGTACAGTATCTTTTAAGTAATTTGTATCTGTTCAGCACCTTCAGTATTTTAGTATGAATTGACTGCTTGCAGGC
>CAVALT010000177.1:0-4250 GCA_963589455.1 Clostridiales bacterium | reverse complement strand
AGCTACGACAGTTAAGCTCAATAATGTGCCCGAGGGCGGATACCTGCAGGATTTCGTAGGACCGCTCGGCAATGCTACCGAGACAGAGGGCATTAAAAAGGTCTGTATCGTAGGCGGCGGTGTAGGCTGCGCTATAGCACTTCCTGTTGCAGAGGAGTTCCACAGGCTTGGAGCAGAGGTAACCTCTATTGCAGGCTTCAGAAATAAGGACCTTGTTATCCTTGAGGATGAGTTTAAGGCCTGTTCAGACAGACTCTTTGTCATGACCGACGATGGCTCATATGGCAGAGAGGGCAATGTAACTGTACCGCTTAAGGAGCTGCTTTCCTCAGGTGAGAAGTTTGACATGATCATCGTAACCGGTCCGCTTGTAATGATGAAGTTTACGGTACTTGCTGCCAAGGAGTTCAATGCTCCTATCACGGCATCCATGGCGCCGATCATGATAGACGGAACCGGCATGTGTGGAGGCTGCCGTCTGATCCTTCACAAGGAGGGTAAGGACGTAACCGCATTTGCATGTGTAGACGGACCTGATTTCAACGGCTATGAGATCGATTTCGATAATGCTATCTCAAGAAGCCGTATGTACAACGAGTATGAGAGACATGCCTATGATGAGGCGTGCAACCTCTTTAAGAATGCCTGAGGAGGGAAGATATGGAACCTAAGAAACATGAGATGCCTTCACAGGCACCTGAGGTCAGAGCACATAACTTCAAGGAGGTAGCCTTAGGCTATACGGCTGAGATTGCAGTAGATGAGGCTAAGAGATGCCTTAACTGCAAGAATCAGCCTTGCGTAGACGTATGTCCGGTCAATATCAGCATTCCTGAGTTTATTACACATATCAAGGATGGCGATTTTGAGGGTGCATATCAGGTAATCACCAGAACCTCGTCGCTTCCTGCAGTATGCGGACGTGTATGTCCTCAGGAGAAGCAGTGTGAGAGCAAGTGCACCATGGGCATTAAGTTCGAGCCTGTAGGAATCGGAAGACTTGAGAGATTTGTTGCTGACTATCATAATGAAAATTACAAGGGACAGCCTGAAAAGCCTGCTTCAAACGGACACAGAGTAGCTATAGTAGGTTCAGGTCCGTCCGGACTTACCTGTGCAGGAGATCTTGCAAAGAAGGGCTATGAGGTAACAGTATACGAGGCATTGCACAAGGCAGGAGGAGTTCTCGTATATGGTATTCCGGAGTTCAGACTTCCGAAGTCCATAGTTGCCAAGGAGATAGAAGGACTTAAGGCTCTCGGGGTTGATTTCGAAACCAATGTGGTTATAGGCAAGACGCTGACTATAGATGAGCTCTTTGAGAGAGGCTTCGAGGCTGTATTTGTAGGCTCAGGCGCAGGACTTCCGAACTTCCTCAATATTCCGGGAGAGTCACTCAAGGGAGTATATTCAGCCAATGAGTTCCTGACACGCTCCAACCTTATGAAGGCTTATCTTGACGATCCGACAACACCGATCAAGAAGGGCGGCAATGTTGCAGTAGTAGGTGCCGGAAATGTTGCCATGGATGCAGCAAGAACAGCACTCAGACTCGGAGCTGATAATGTCTACATAGTATACCGCCGTTCCATGGAGGAACTTCCTGCCCGTAAGGAGGAGGTTGAGCATGCAATGGAGGAGGGCATACAGTTTAAGCTTCTGAACAATCCTATCGAGATACTTAGCTATGAAAATAAGGAGGACCCGAAGGACCCGAAGAATGGTTCAATCAGAGCCATCAAGTGTGTTAAGATGGAGCTTGGAGAGCCTGACGAGAGAGGCAGAAGAAGACCTATTCCTATTAAGGACTCCGAGTGGGAGATTCCGGTTGATACTGTAGTAATAGCTATCGGTACCTCACCGAATCCGCTTATCAAGTCAACCACCAAGGGACTTGAGGTAAACAGTCACGGAGGCATCGTTGTAAATGAGGACGGACTTACCTCAAGAGACTCGGTTTATGCCGGCGGAGATGCCGTTACCGGTGCTGCAACCGTAATTTCTGCTATGGGAGCAGGAAAAACTGCTGCCGCAGCGATTGACGAACAGCTTAAAAACAAATAATATAGTCATTGTATGGTAAAGACCATGTAAGGACTGAGTATGCAGCCGCGTCGAGCCAACGACGCGGCTGCTTTTATGCGGCGATAAGCTTAGTAATACAGCAGTCAGCGTGCTGCTGCAGCCAGGCTTACTGCAGCAACCGGATTACTAAATAATTCAGCTTATTACAGCTGCAGCCATAATTCAGCTTATTGCAGCTGTTATCATAATGCAGCACTCAGCCTGAAGCAGATCAGAACTACGCAGGCAACACGTATATGCACCGGGGGATTTCAACATATGACTGTATTTAATGTGATAGCAATGCTTGGAGGACTGGCTCTCTTCCTTTATGGAATGAGAATTATGGGAGACGGACTCAAGCAGGGCTCCTCATCAGCACTTAAAAATGCCATGAGCATGGTAACCAACAATCCTTTTATGGGATTTATACTGGGTCTTTGTGTTACCGGAGTAATACAGAGCTCCTCGGCAACTGTAGTGCTGACGGCAGGTATGGTCGGTGCCGGCATACTTACGGTAAGACAGTGCATCGGAGTTGTTATCGGTGCTCATCTCGGAACCACTGTAACCGGACAGATCATAAGACTCCTTGATCTTGATGCTGGCGGCATGTCCTGGATAAAGTTCTTTCAGCCGTCCACGCTTGCACCGCTTGCTGCAGTGATCGGCATTTTCCTTATAATGTTCTGCGACAAGGGCAAGCCAAAGCTTATCGGCACTATAGCGATGGGCTTCGGCATTCTGTTTACAGGTCTCATGAATATGACCTCCTCGGTAAGTCCGTTATCGAGCTCGGAGGCATTTACACAGCTATTTGTAAGCTTTGCAGGACGTCCTGTCCTCGGCTTCTTCACAGGTCTGTGCACAGCTCTTTTATTTCATTCCTCAGCCTCGGTAGGTATACTGCAGGCACTTTCAGTTACAGGCTCACTGACCTTCGGATCAGTTTATTCAATTATGATAGGCATCTACATGGGAGACTGCATCATAACAGGTCTCATGGTTTCGATAGGTGCATCAACCAACGCAAAGCGTGTCGGCTGCATACACATTCTGTACTGCATAGCCAAGGATACGGTTATTCTGGCCGGTATACTGCTGCTTCGCTCCTTCGGACTGCTTGACAGCATATGGTCAGCACCGATTACCTCAGGCGGAATAGCAAATGCAAACTCACTCTTCAATCTTGCTGCGGCTATAGTTATCCTTCCGGTAAGCGGCATACTGGTTAAGCTCTGCTACCGCATTCTTAAGGATAAGGAGGAGGATGAGGCAGCAACCAAGGCTGAGCAGGTTGCCGCTGCACTCAATAAGAATCTCTATAATTCGCCTGAGCTTGCGCTGTCTGCCGCCTCTGGAGTTATTGCCTATATCTCAAAGACGGCCTCGGAAAATGTTGAGCGTGCCTTTAAGGTTATAGACAGATATGATGAGAAGCTTATTTCCGAGATCGACAGAAATGAGAATGACCTGGATATGCTGACAGACCGTGTAGGTGATTACCTGAGCAATCTGTCTTCATATGTAAGGATAGGCAGCGAGACAAACCGTCTTAATTATTATATAAAATGCGTATCAGAGTTTGAACGTATAGGAGACCTTGCTGATAATATAAGGGAAAATGCCGAGGATATGCACAGCAGGAAGGTGATATTTACCGAGGGAGCTAAGAAGGAGCTTACCATACTGCATGCGGCCATTACCGAGGTGCTGGATCATACGCATAATGCCTTTGTAAGACAGAGCATCAACGAGGCCAGATATATAGAGCCGATAGAGGAGGTTATAGATGATCTCATCAATCTCCTCAAGTCGAACCACTATGAGAGGGTTAAGACCGGAGTCTGCACTATATTCTCAGGCTATGTATTCCTTGATGTGCTGACTAATCTTGAGCGTGTGTCCGACCAGTGTGCAAATATAGGCGTGCATACCATAGCACTGCAGGATACTGCTGTTGCAGACGCAGAGCATGATTACATCAGGAATCTTCACATGGGTCTTGATGAGGACTTTAATTCAAAATACAGGATGTATACAGACAGATATACTGCCAATATTCCTGTACTTGGCAAGCTTCACGGCGGCAGAACCGGTATAGGAGAGCCTGATAAGAATGAGCTCAAGGCTGTTGAGCGTATAATGGAGGAGAAGGCCGACCCGGTTGTCTCCTGAGTAACAGC
>CAVALT010000176.1:0-4256 GCA_963589455.1 Clostridiales bacterium | reverse complement strand
CCCACGCCGGATTTATGCTGCGAAGCAGCTAATCCCAAAGTAAATCCGTGCGATCCGCCGGAGGCAATTAAGGAAATGCTGATTTAATCAGCATTTCCTTAATTACGTTATGTACATTTCCTTAAACGTAACACAATCTGTATGGCACTTATCCACACTTAATGCTATAGTATTAATGCTTTACGCACACTAATATGAACATTGTCTGTATTTAAGGTGAATTTGATGTTTCTTTTATGTATTCCCGACAGCAGCTTATGTTCAGGGTTAAGAAAACGCTGATTAACGCGTTTCGTAAGCCGGATTTGCGTTGCGAAGCAGAAGCTTCACCAGCAAATCCTCGCGATTAAGCGGAGTTTTTTTTTTAACGCAGATTAAATCAGCATTTTCCTAAATAAATGTGCTTCATGACAATCATTACAAAGAGGTAATAATATGCGCGGAGTCGATACCAACGTAGTTGACTTAAGAAAACAGGTATATACAGAGATTGCAAAGCTCTCCTATGAGTATGACGGAGACATACAGACACTCAAGAAAGACATTGCACACGTTCCTTATGAGCTTATTCCGGGAGAGGTTGCGAACTACCGCGATGATGTTTTCCTCGAAAGAGCTATTATCAGAGAGCGTCTGCGCGTTGCAATGGGACTCCCGCTTCGTAAGGCTGATGAGATGGCCCCTATCGGCGAGGGGCTTGAGGAAGCAATCAAGCCTGAGAAATATTATCAGCCGCCGCTTATTGATGTTATCAAATTTGCATGTCACTCCTGTCCCGACAATGTGGTACAGGTTACAGACCAGTGCCAGGGCTGTCTTGCACATCCCTGTACGGTAGTCTGTCCGAAAAAGGCCGTTTCAATTAAGAACAGACGCTCTGTTATTGATCAGGATTCCTGCATTAAGTGCGGAAAATGTATAGATATCTGCCCTTACGGTGCAATTCACAGAATGACGCGCCCCTGTGCCAATGCCTGCGGCATGAAGGCCATAGGCTCCGACGAATTCGGCAGAGCTGACATTGATCAGGATAAATGCGTATCCTGCGGCATGTGCCTCGCCAACTGTCCGTTCGGCGCTATCTCGGATAAGGCTCAGATATTCCAGCTTATCCAGGCCATCAAGGACGACAGCACGCCGGTATATGCAGCTGTTGCACCTGCTGTTACAGGTCAGTTCGGTCCGGATCTTACTCCTAATAAGCTCAGATCCGCCTTCAAGGCTCTTGGCTTCGAGGATGCTGTTGAGGTCGCAATCGGTGCCGACCTCTGCACAATCATGGAGGCAGAGGACTTCCTTAAGGAGGTTCCTGAAAAGATCCCGTTTATGGCGACCTCCTGCTGTCCGGCATGGTCAGTTATGGCCAAGAAGCTCTTTCCTCAGCAGGCTGAGTCGGTTTCAATGGCCCTTACTCCCATGGTTCTTACAGGACGTCTTATCAAAAAGAAGCATCCGAACTGTAAGGTTGCCTTCATTGGTCCGTGTGCTGCCAAGAAGCTTGAGGCCAGCCGCCATTCTATACGAAGTGATGTCGACTTTGTACTTACCTTCGAGGAGCTTAAGGGACTGTTTGAGGCTAAAAATGTTAATTTCAAGGAGCTTCCCGAAACTGATGCCATGTCAGGTGCATCCGGTGACGGAAGAGGCTTTGCAGTCAGCGGCGGTGTAGCCAAGGCTGTAGTCAACTACATTCACGATATTTATCCGGATAAGGATGTAAATGTCGCTTCGGCTCAGGGTCTTGACGACTGCCGCAAGCTGCTTATGGCTGCTAAGGCAGGCAAATACAACGGATATCTGCTTGAGGGCATGGCTTGTCCGGGCGGCTGCATCGCCGGAGTCGGAACCATACAGCCTATTAATAAATCAAAGGCAGCTAACGAGATGCAGCAGAAGAGATCCACCAATGCACATGCAAGTGCAAGTGAGTACAAGGATCTGCTGGATACACTCAGCGAGAGAGATCTTGCAGCTCCGGAGGAGAACGCTAATTAAAGAAATGCTGATTTAAGGAAACACTGATTAAAGCATTTCCCACGCCGGATTTGTGCTGCGAAGCTGCTGATTACCTTACAAATCCGTGTGACCCGCCGGAGGCTGTTAAGGAAATGCTGATTTAATCAGAATTTCCTTACCGTTTTTTAGAAAAGCTCCGCCGGAACGCACAAATTTACAGGTGAAGCTGCAGCTTTTAACTCCGGTATCATTTACCACTTGGAGAAATATAATGAAAAGAAAATTATTAATGCTTGCAGCAGCTGCGGTACTTGCAGCTGCAATGCTCTCCGGCTGCTCTGGAAGCAGCACAGCTGACACTGCAGCTCAGACATCAGCTGCCGAAACAGAAAACACAGAAGCCAATACCGAGGCAGCCAAGGCTGAAGAAGCCTCAGAAGAGACCTCAGCATCTGACTCCTCAGATGCTGAACCCGAGGTTACTGTACGTATAGGTGCGATGAGCGGTCCTACTGCTATGGGAATGGTCAAGCTCATGTCCGACAGTGAGTCCGGTACAACAGCCAATACCTATGAATTTGCAGACCTTTCAACAGATGCCCAGGCAATGGTCACTCCGATTGCACAGGGCGAGCTTGATATAGCAGCTGTTCCTGCAAATCTTGCTTCTGTTCTGTACAGCAAGACCAACGGCGGTATAAAGGTTCTCGCGGTTAATACGCTCGGCGTCCTTAACCTTCTCGAGAAGGGTGATACAATTTCCGGAATTAAGGATCTTGCCGGACATAAGCTCTATGCTACAGGACAGTCCGCTGTCCCTGAATATGTCATCAGATATCTGCTCAGTTCCAACGGTATTGATCCTGATAAGGATGTCGAGATCCAGTGGTGTTCAGATACCACCGAGGCTCTTTCCTATCTTAAGGAGGAGGATGGTGCCATTGCCGTACTGCCGCAGCCCTTTGCAACTGCTGCCATGGCTCAGATCGAGGGACTCAGACTTGTTGAGGATTTAAATGATGCCTGGGATGAGCTTGATACAGGAAGCCGTATCACAACGGGCGTAATTGTTGCCAGAACAGAATTTACAGACGAGCATCCGGAAGCAATTGAAAAGTTTCTCAGTGAATATGCAGACTCTGTAGCTTATACTGAAAGCAACGTTTCCGACAGTGCTGCTCTTATTGAAAAATACGGAATAGTGGCTAAGGCTGCCATAGCTGAAAAGGCTCTTCCCAAGTGTCATATTGTCTGCCTGACCGGCGACGAGATGAAGACAGCTCTTTCCGGATTCCTTACTGTTCTGTATAACCAGAATCCTGCAGCAGTCGGCGGAGCTCTTCCGGGTAATGATTTTTATTATTAATGCATTCGAACAGGTATAAAATATCAGATAATATAAAAGCGCAGGATACGAAGCTACAGATAAAGCTTCGCATCAGGCGCTTTGCTGAAACAGCAGGAGCAGTGCTTTTGGCACTGCTCTTTTGGCAGCTTGCGGCAGCACACATAAACAGCAGCATACTTATTGCTTCTCCTGCAGCTGTATTTAAAAGGCTGCTTACGCTCTGGCGCGAGCCGGACTTTTTTGCTGCAGCAGCATTTACCATGTCAAGGATAGCTCTCGGCTACCTGAGCGCTGTGGTCTCTGCACTGTTCCTTGCCTTCTGCTCCTCTGAGCTCAGGCTGATAGAGATCCTGCTGAAGCCCTACATAGTATGCTTCCGCTCTGTTCCCGTAGCCTCAATGATAGTCATGCTGCTCATATGGGTATCCGCTGCAAATATCTCTGTGATAATAACCTTTCTGGTTGTCTTTCCTGTAGTGTATACCAATGTTCTTGCAGGTCTTAAAGCAAGAGATAAAGGGCTTCTCGAGATGTCCTCGGTCTTCCGTATAAGTCCGATTAAATCCTTCCGTTTTATAACGCTTCCGCAGCTTGCCCCATATATCATCTCCTCCTGCAGTGTAACTGCAGGAATGGCCTGGAAGGCCGGTGCAGCTGCCGAGGTAATAGGTACGCCGGCCCGCTCAATAGGAAAAATGATTTATCAGTCCAAGGCCTGGCTTAATACCGAGGATCTCTTTGCCTGGACGCTTGTGCTTGTGCTGCTTAGCGTCATCACAGAAAAGCTCTTTATTTATGCCCTGAAGCGCCTTGCTGCAGCGCTTTGCAAAAACACCTCGTCATAACTGAGGCAAAAGCTCCAAAATCCGATATTTTTCGTGCTCACCGAAGGATTTTTGAGCCTAAGACATTTATTTTATTGTAACTATTTATGGAAACGCCGGACTTACGC
>CAVALT010000175.1:0-4284 GCA_963589455.1 Clostridiales bacterium | reverse complement strand
AGCTGCTTCGCAGCGCAAATCCGGCGCAGGAAACGCTTTAATCAGCGTTTCCTTAAATTACTGCTGATTCACTCAGCATAGAATTATAAGCTTCAATCACAAGGAGTATTAGAAATGGCAAATCCAATTGTTACAATGACCATGGAGGATGGTTCTGTTATCAAGCTTGAGCTTTATCCAGAGGTTGCACCGATTACTGTAGAGAACTTTGTTTCACTTGTTAAGAAGGGCTTTTACGACGGACTCATTTTCCACAGAGTTATCAACGGCTTTATGATCCAGGGCGGTGATCCTCAGGGAACCGGCATGGGCGGCCCGGGATATGAGATCAAGGGTGAGTTCTCTTCCAACGGAGTTAAGAATGATCTTAAGCATGAGCGCGGTGTTATCTCCATGGCAAGATCCATGAGACCTGACTCTGCCGGCAGCCAGTTCTTTATCATGCACCAGGATGCTCCGCATCTTGACGGACAGTATGCTGCCTTCGGAAAAGTTATCGAGGGTATTGAAACTGTAGATAAGATTGCTTCGGTTAAGACAGACTACAGCGACAGACCGCTTAACGAGCAGAAGATCAAGTCTGTAACCGTTGCTGAATAAAAGCTGAACAGACTTTATTCAAGGAAATGCTTTAATCAGCGTTTCCTTAATAAGGATGATCCATCATAATGTATATAAACCAGTGGCTTATTTACATTACGCGGATCATCCTTTTTTTATGCGTGTGCTGCCGCATTTAGCAGCTCGCAGTTGAAATTGGCATACGGCCAATGCCAAAATGGGCTCTGTTTTTTCTCTTTACTTGTCCTTAACCGGATACCAGCACCTGCAAATTATCGGGATAACAGCACATACTGCAGCGCCTGCAAGCAGCACGATGCCCACCCTGCCTGCACCGTAATGAGCGACCCAGACAGGTGCTGTGGAGGTTATTATTCCACCTCCTACTGCCCAGGAGCAGAACGGAGCACGTCCTGCAAATACATCGAGTGCATCTGACTTAACCTCGGGATCGATAACCTTAAGCAGCAGCATTCCTGTAGCTGCGACACCTGTAAAGGTTCCAAAGAACAGCATGGAGCTCTCGAACCAGAATTTTCCAAATATACGTCTTGCATACCAGGTATGCAGAAATATCGTAACCACCGCAAGTATGCCCTGAGTGACGATAAGCGGAAGCGCATAATCCAGAACAACGGTAACATTTACAGACGCAACTGCACCTGCAACCAGAAACTCAAGAGCAATGCCCTGAAGACGTGCCATCACCCTCATATCTATGGCATCACGCCACTCTGTATGGTCCAGAATCTTCTGCAGAAGATAGCCTGCAAAAAGTGCCATAACAAACCAGGACACAGAAAAATGCAGAAAGGTCTTAAGCAGCCAGTTGAATACATATCCAAAAAATACGGCTATGCTGAGAATCGCGGCATGGAAGGCTAAATTATCGATAACCATAGGAGATATGGAACGGCCGGTATCTGCCGGATGGTCGTTAAGATAGAGCTCGACCTCCTTATTTTCTATGCCTCTTGACTTATCCCCCTCAGAAGCATTAAGACAGGCGGTCCAGCCACGTCTTGCCGCAATATTAATGAGTATGATGCCTCCGAAAATGCCAAACATAAGGCCTATTGTTGCCGTCGTTATGGCAAGAGACTGACCCTCGGCCCAGCCCAGCTCCTCATATACGGCGATCATTCCTGATGCTGTTCCGTGGCCTCCGGCCCAGCCCTCCTCTATAGTGCAGCCAAATAGCTGATTGACTCCAAGCGGTACAAACAGAGCTGCTGTCAGCAGAAGCGGAATCGCATACTGCAGAAAGCAGGTCAGATAGGAAAATGAGACTGCACTCAGAACCTTCTTTGCAAGCTCCTTCGGGCTGCGCTCCTTTTTGCCCATGAGCATAGGAGCAAAAACTATAACAATCAGAACACCCGACATGCCTGACCAGCAGCTTGTGATGTGTTTAGGAATAATGCCTAAGAAATACGGACCGAGAATAAGTCCTATAAGTCCGGCAATAAGAGATGCCGGAATAAAATACTGCTTGAGGAACGGAATCTTCAGTCTGAGATAGGTACCGATAACGAGCAGGATGCCCAGCATTGAAACATAGAACAGAAACGGTGTCTGAACGCTGCTGCCCACTTCTACTGTAGGGATCATAATGCTAACACTCCTTCAAAATATATTAAAGAAGCACGGATCAACGCAGCAGCTTCAGCAGCATTGCCGGTCCGGCTTCTTTAACATAATCTTAACACATATTCAGGAGTTTTTATACAGTGTTAGCACATATTTATACATCCGTTTGCCTGCATAATAAAAACTGATTCTAAGAAAATGCTGATTAAATCTGCATTTCCTTAAAAGCTCCGCTGGATCGCACGGATTTGCAGGCGAAATTACTGCTTCGCAGCGCAAATCCGGCGAAGGAAACGATTTAATCAGCATTTCCTTAATATTGGTAACTGCTTATACAGTCAATCAGAGTACAAGGTCCTCGTCTGTAACCTCGCCCTTGCATACTATATTTGTAGGGCCGGTGAGATAGAGCCCGTGCACAAGAGTATCAGTGTCAGTGCCGTCAGAGATCTCGTCAACCTCCTCAACATCTATGTATAATACTCCGCCGCGCATATTTACTCTGACATTGCTGCCAGATACCAGCTCCTTAAGAGTAAGTGCGGCAACTGAAGAGCCGGTGCCTGTACCGCAGGCATAGGTAAAGTCCTCAACACCTCTTTCATAAGTGAGCTCATCAAGCTCATCTTCGCCGATAAGCTCAAAAAAGTTGACATTAGCACCCTTAGGCAGATCCTTATGGTAGCGAAGTCTGCGTCCAAGCTCGAAGAGCTTAGCCCTGTCTGCATCAGCAAGATGCTCTGCTCCGCAATATGCTGCGAGCTGACTCGGATAGTCTACGACTATATGCGGAAGACCCGGATCTCCGAGCAGTACATATGAGCACTCGATATCCATGCCGTCAAGGCTGAGGACCTTGTCGAGCTCGATAAGACTTGGATCATTCAGCCTTATGCGGTAGAGCCTTTTATCAATACGTCTGCCTGTAACAAGGCCGGCAGTTGTCTCGATAGTAACCTGATTGCCGTTTCCGATGCCGTTTTCAAGGCAGTAACGGCTTATGCAGCGGGCACCGTTGCCGCACATTTCCCCGATGCTCCCGTCAGAATTATAGAAAAGCATGCGTGCGTCAGCATTTACACCCTCCGAAGGCATATCTACAGCCATAAATCCGTCTGCTCCTATGGACATATGACGCTCGCAGAGAGTCCTGACTATGTCAGGGAGCTTTTCTGCGGGTATCTGCTCCTCAAGATTATTTATAATTATAAAGTCGTTGCCGGCTCCGTTCATTTTCCAGAATTTCATGATTATCCTCCGTGTTGCAGCTTTTGACTCTGCTTTCAAAGATATGCTGTTGGTCAAAAGTATTTTGCTGGTTCCTAAGCTCAATAGCACTCATGCAGGCTACCCGGCCTTGGATTTTGAAGCTTTTGACCCTTATATCAAATATATTGCTGTTTTTTATTTTTAAGGCTGTCGATACTGTTTGGAAATGCTAAGGCGTCATTCTTTGAAAGAAGGTAAACACAATATTGATTCATGCTGATTCCTTCCATACTTGAATGCTCTGCCAGTGCTCTGTGAAGGCTTTTGGGCATCCTGAGCTTAAACTGCCCGGAATAGTTCTCAAGACTGTTTGGCTCATAGATCTCCAGGCCTGTCTCCAGTGCAGCTTCAATCCATGCTCTTTTTGCATCAGCGGCATTAGCCAATGCTGTTTCAAGCGTATCGCCACAGGTAATGCATCCAGGCAATTCCGGATATGCAACTACATATCCGCCTTCCTCCTTATCTTCTATGACTTCCATCCTGTACGGCATGGACATATAGTCATTCAAAGCTTTCATGATTATTTACCTCGCTTTCTACAACACGTCTTACCATATCTACATATACCTTTTTAATCGGTTCATGTTTAGGTATGGTTATTGGAGAACAGCCCTGCTTACGGAATGTATAATGGCTGCTTCCTGTTCGCGGCGCACTCATCTCATATCCATAGCCTTCTAAAATCTTCTTCAGTTCATCAAAACGAAAATCCTTAGATAAGCTGTATAAGCGTGCAATTAATTTATCCCATTTTGACATTTTATAACCTCACATCTGCATTATATGTGACATCACATATGGTGTCAATTTGTTTTTGCAAATGCAGACCTGTTCGGAATGAACACACATACAGGTTTGTAT
>CAVALT010000174.1:0-4300 GCA_963589455.1 Clostridiales bacterium | reverse complement strand
CTATTCCACAATCAGGGACGGAATAGAATTTTCCATGAATATTGTGGCTGTGCGCTGCATGTTTGAAACCGTTACGCCGCTTGAGGGAGTACGCTTTGCAGAGCGCTTAGGCATATCCTCGCTTACAGAGGAGGACCTTAATGTTGCAACGGCTCTCGGTGGTATCACCAAGGGTGTAACCAACATGGAGCTGACCAATGCCTATGCATCGATTGCAGACGGCGGCCTCTATCACGAGCCAAAGCTGTTTACAGTGATTTATAATCATGACGGAAGTGTCCTGCTTGATCTTACCCAGGATCAGAAGACCCGTGTTATGAAGGAAACAACGGCCTTCCTGCTTACCGATGCCATGAAGGGCGTTATTGAGCCGCATACCAAGTGGGCATCAGGCTATACGGTCAACAATACCTCAGGCAGATGCAAGCTTGACAATATGGTTGCGGCCGGCAAATCAGGAACCACAACCAGGAACGTTGATATCTGGTTCGTCGGATATACGCCTTACTACACTATGGGCATCTGGGCGGGCTGTGATGACAACCAGTCACTGAATGACAGCGAAACAGGCGTTTATAACGGAGGAACCTCCTTCCATAAGGATATCTGGCGAAAGATCATGAACGAGGTTCATGAGGGTCTTGAGTCAAAGACTGAGTTCGATATGCCGGACGGAATCGTACAGGTCGACGTATGCCGCAAGAGCGGACTGCTTCCGACAAGTGCCTGCTATGCGGATTACCGTGCAGGCTCCAATGCGGTCTATACGGAGTATTTCGATGCAGATAATGTGCCTGTGGAGAAATGTGATCACCACAGAGCAGGCGGAGGAATAATAGTCCCGGAGGCTGACCAGGGCAAATATACGGACGATTCGGGAAGAGGCTATGCACAGCAGAGCTCGGATAGTGATGAAAGCACCGATACGTATGATGCTTCTATAAGCGACGCACCGCAGGAAACTGCAGCGTCCAATGAGAGCAGCTCAGGCTCAGGATCGGTTATCTATGCTCCCGGAGCAGTATCCGGTGAGACGGCAGCGAGCGGTCCCGGAGGTACTTAAATTTGAGAGAATATTACGAGAAACACAGAGCCGAGGTGCATATAATGGCAGCCGCGGCAGTGGTCATCATAGTGATTATTGCCGTGCTGATAACAAGATGCTCCTCGAGAAGCGGCTCGGAGGATCAGGGTGATGAGATAATCGCTTCGATTAACTCACTTACGGAGGAGGAGCTTTATGAGCAGCAGAAGGCCGAGACACTTGAGGAGGTAACGGCAGAGTATGCTGATCTCGGCATCATAGATACAAACGGATATATTAACCTGCGAAGTCAGCCGGACAGCTCTGATATGACCAATATCATCGGCAAGCTTAATGACGGTGCAGCAGCTGATATTATTGAGACAGACGGGGACTGGTGTCTGATTAAGTCAGGAGGCATTCAGGGCTATGCAAGCTCTGCCTACATACTCCGCGGGGACGAGGCACTTGACAAGGCCTGGGATAATATTAAGGAGCGTGTAATAATAGATGCTGAGGTGCTAAATATCAGAACCGCACCTGAAAAGGATCCTGCCAATGTGGCCGGCAAGGCGCGCCGGGGAGAGCGATATGAATTTATAGAGCAGGACGGAGACTGGGCCAGAATACGCTATGACTCGGATAACGGCACTTCGGTTGAGGGTTATGTCAATATTGCAGACGGCAACGGAGAGGTAAAGAGCTGCCTTGATGCTGCGAGAAAGCTTGATCTTCGCGCCATGGCGCTTACGCAGTATGAAAATATAGTTGTATCCAATCCGGACGGAGGCTTTATCAACGTAAGAAAGGAGCCGGAGGATAAGGGTATAGATAATGTCTGCGGCAAGTTTACCAAGGGCTGCGGAGCAGAGCTGCTCGACACTGTATCAAACTCTGCCGGAACCTGGTATAAGATCAAATCAGGCTCTGTGACAGGCTATGTCAGGGCAGATTACTGTCTGACAGGGCAGAGTGCAAAGGATACAGCCGTTAATTATGCAGTTCTTACGGCATTTATAAGAGTTGATTCATTAAATGTCAGAAGTGAACCGAGCCTTGACGGCAAGGTTTGGACAAATGTAACAAAGAATCAGGCCTACAGCGTTATAGGACAGACTGACGGCTGGGTTGAGCTTGAGCTTGACAATTCGGACGGAGAGGATGCCAATGACCGGGCGTTTGTATCAACCAGAGACAATAATGTTGAGGTTAAGTATGGACTTCCGGAGGCTACCGAGTACTATCCGGCAGTAGAGGCTGCAAATGCAGCAGCAGCATTCAGAAATTCCATAGTAAACTATGCCTGCCAGTTTGTCGGCAACCCATATGTCTGGGGAGGCACCTCGCTTACACACGGCGCGGACTGCTCAGGCTTTACTCAGAGTGTAATGGCTCATTTCGGAATTTCGCTTCCGAGAGTCAGCAGGGATCAGGCAAAAACAGGAACCAAGGTCACATCTGATCAGATGAAGCCGGGTGATCTTATATTCTATGCAAACAGCCGCGGCACCATCAACCATGTAGGCATATATATCGGCAACGGACAGGTGGTAAATGCTGCTTCCAGAAAGAGCGGCATCAAGATCGCAAGATGGAATTACCGTACACCGGTAGCAATCAGAAATGTTATAGGCTCATAAGGAGGAGCTTTGGCACAAAAGACAACAACAAAAAAGAAAACAGAGACGGCAGGAGCAAGGAAAAGCACTGCAGCAGCAAAAAATAAATCAAAGGCAGCAGGCAATAAGAGACCGGCAAAGGAAAACAAGCGTACTGTAGAAAAGAAGAAAAGCTTCCTGCAGTCGGAGCTTAAGGCAGTAGCCGCACTCGTGGCGGGAGGTCTTATACTGCTTACTGATTTTGGACTCTTAGGAGCAGCCGGAGGCTTTCTGCTGTCGATACAGAAGGGGCTTTTCGGCAGCGGATATTTTCTGCTTGCTGCAGCTATAGTTGCAGCTGCAGCCGTGGCAATGAAATATAAGGATACTTATTTTGTCAGACTTAAGGTGGTCTGTGTATTTGCGCTGCTCATAGAAGGTGCTGCAATCTTACATCTTATATTTGGAGGCAGCGGGGCAGCTGCTGAAGCTGCATCTGCAGCTGAGCTCTATCGTGTATCGGCCTCCGGTGCACAGGGCGGAGGAGCCGTGGGAGGCTGTGTTTCAGGCTTTCTTAAGGGACTGATCGGATATGCCGGAGCATATCTTGTACTTATTGCACTTTTTGTAATAGAGCTTGTGGTAATAACAGAGAAAAGCTTTATCAGTGCTGCCAGGTTCGGCGCCTCAAAAACTGCTGAGGTCGTCAGGACCGGAGCCGGAAAAACAGTAGAGGCGGCAAGACAGGGTCAGGAGATATATCGCGAAAAGCACAGGGAAAATGTTATCAGGAGGACCGCAAGAAGAGAGGAGCGGCGCTTAAGACAGCTTGAAGCAGAATTTCTGCCGTATGACCTGCAGAATGACGGAGCTAATGCCGAAGGCTCAGGCGGCGTGATATTCGGAGCAGGAGCGGCAGGTATGGCAGCTGGAGGTGCAGGAGCCGAGGCCTCAGATTTCGGCAATGCAGGAGCTTATGGACAGGCCTCAGGCATGGAGTCCGGTCTGGATATTGCAGACCTTAACGGCAGCGGCGGCTCAGGCAGCGGCTTTGAGCAGGTTACAGATATAGCCGAAAAGCGCAGAGAAGCAGCAAGGGCGGAGATGTACGCGGGCTACGGCAGGGATATTATCGGTGACGGCGGACAGCCCGGCACTGAGACTCTGGATAATGTGAAAAAGCCTGTATTCGGTGCGTCCTATAACAATACACGTGATGCCGAAGGCATAAGCTTTGATACTCAGGTTATAAACGGCAGCTTCCCTGAACAGACTGAAAAGCAGGAGCCTGAAGCCGTAAATGTGCGAATCGTTGATTATGATTCGGATGAGATTCCGTTTGATGAGACCGAGGAGGATAAGTACAAGTCCTACGCGCATATACTTAACAGCGGAGAGGTAAGCATGGACGTCGCAAGACGTGCCGGCTTTGCCGTAAGCATGGACCGCAGTCAGGCGGAGGAGTGTGCTGACAGCAACATCGCGTCTGAGAGCAGCGTTAATGACGACAGGCTTATTAATCCGAGGCATTTAGAGGCCTTTGTTGAGAACAGATCAGGTATGTCTGCATCAGCAGCGGCATCAGCAGGAGCGGCATACGGCACAGCAGCATATAATGCGGATAATAACAAGGCCGACAGCAGCATTTCCGGCTTTGAGCATGATGATATAGATGCAC
>CAVALT010000173.1:0-4318 GCA_963589455.1 Clostridiales bacterium | reverse complement strand
AATGTTGTCGAATTCCTTCAGAGCGCTTAAACAGGATATCGGAGAATCCTTCATCCCGGTTAAGGCTGAAGCTATGAATATGCTCAGAGATGTCCTAAACGACCTCAGAGCTAATCTCCCGGATCTTGAACGGATAGCGGAGAAATCAATGCCGCTTGTTCAGTCTGCGGTTGAGAGCATAGGCAGCGGCCTTAAAAGCGCACTGCCTGTTGTTGAGAAGATAATAGACTACATCACCAATAACGGAGCTACAGCGGGCAAAATCATTGCCGGCATGGGCGCAACATTCACGGCCATGACCTTTGCTCCACAGATTGAAGGAGCAGCTAAGCTTCTCGGAGGCTTCGGATGGGGCAGCGGTTCCGGCAGCAGGGGAAACGGCGGCAACATATTTGCAAGCATGTTCAAGGGCGGTCAGAACACTGCAAGCGGTGCAGCATCATTCTTGAAGAATGCATTCACAGCCACAATGACGGGCGCCCGTGGCGGTGCCAACATGACAGGCGGAGGATTGAAGACCGTAATATCAGGTGCAGTGCTCGGAGCTCTCAACATGAATAGACTTAATGGAGACGGTACCTTTAACATGGAGGTATCTGAAAGGCTTATCAACTCCATGTCAGATGTCAGCTCAAACGGACTAATAAAGACTGTCGGAAGCTCATTAGCCGCAGCATTCGGAAAAACCGGTGCAGGACAGTATGCCGGCAATCTGACACGCCAAGGCGGAATAGCGGCTCAGGCAATAGGTGCATTTGGTTCTAACCTCGCAAACCTGTCGAACGGAGGAGCAGGCTTAATTGCAAGCGGAGGTAATGCTGCAGGTTCAATCCTGAGCCTTGGAGGTACATTCTTAGGACCTGCAGCAAGCATCTTCTCAAGTCTATTTACCGGAGCACTGCCGATAGTCGGAGCAATAAGCGGAGTCATAGCGGTAGTATCCATACTCTATGACAACATGGACGGCCTCAGAAACCTCATAGGAAATACCTTCGGTGAGCAGGGCTTAGCAATCTTTGATAAGTTTGCAGGCGGTGTTGAGGCTGTAAAGAATGCGATACTCGGCCTCTTTGAAGACGGCGGAGTCAGCAATGCATTTAAGAGCCTCCAGGGCATAATCTCAAATGTATTCGGAGAGGGAGCCGGAGAAAAGTTCGGTGACTTCCTGGACACTGATGCAATGCAGGCAGCCATAGGCATACTGCAGTCCATCATGGGCGTAGTAGGACAGCTGGTAACATTCTCAGTTAATACGGTTAAACCTATCATACAGAATGTATTCAGCTTTATTACCAGTACGGTAATGCCAAAGCTCCTGAGCACCTTCACGGCAGCAGCACCGACAATAAGTGCAATCATAACCAACATAGGCACTGCGGTAATGACAGGCATGAATATCATAGGTACAGCCATACAGGCAGTGCTCCCGATAATTGAGAACATAATATCTGTTGTGCTGAGCATTGCCAGTGTAGTTGTGCCGGTGGTACTCGGTGCTATACAGTCCTACAGTGCAAGCATAAGCACAATAATAACGGCTATACAGGGAGTGCTTGAAGGACTGATAAGCTTCATCACAGGAGTGTTTACAGGAAACTGGCAGCAGGCATGGGAAGGCATCAAGCAGATATTCGGCAATGCCTTTGATGCACTGGTAGAACTCTGCAAGGTGCCTATCAATGCGGTTATCGGAATAATAAACAGCGCTATAAACGGAATCAATTCATTATTCGGCGGTGGCATAACGATACCTGAGTGGGTGCCAGGAGTCGGAGGACAGACTTATAACTTCCATCTCAACAACATCCCGCAGCTTGCAAAAGGCGGATTTACCAATGGACCGTCTATAGCAGGTGAGGCAGGTCAGGAGGCGGTAATAAGTTTCAATAAGGCATACCGCAGCAGCAATATTGCTAACTGGCTAAAGGCCGGAGAACTGCTCGGCATGAATTCAGAGCTCAAGAGCGTGAATGCAGAGCCGGCAGCGAATGCAAATTACACCTTCGCGCCGCAGATCACGATAACAGGCAATGCTGATAAGGGCACAGCCGACATAATGGAAGCACAGCTCAAGGCCATGTTCGACAAGTGGATGAAAGAGACTCATAGAAGACAGCTGAGAACAGCGTATTAACGGAGGCCGGAAATGAAGACATATACCACTATAAGCGGAGATACATTTGACCTGATAGCCTACCACGAATACGGCTCCTGCGAATATGCCGACAGGATAATGAAGGCCAATATAGATAAAATCAATTATCTTATATTCCCCGCCGGAGTAAACCTTGAGATACCTACAGAACAGGAGATTGCGGACGAGATAGCAGTCAAGTCCGATTCTCCTGCATGGAGGAGCGAATGAGCGAATACGGCGGAACTGATACAACAAGTGTTGCTTCAAGATATGTAAGTGCAAGGGTACTGTATAACGGCAAAGAGATACAGGACAAGATAACGGACATATCCTACACGGACAATGCAGAGGGCAGCAGTGACGATATAAGCATCACGGTTCATTCAAGCCCAAAGGATACAGATCTGATACCGGAAAAGGAAGCCGAGCTTGACGCCACCTTGTATTTCAACGGATGGCGTACAGACCATGGCATAACACAGAGCTATCACTGCGGCACCTTCGTACTGGATGATATAAGCTATAGCGGCTCACCGGATACACTCTCAATAAAAGGAGTGGCACAGCCTGCGAGCGAAGCATTTACCACAGGGAAGAAGAATAAGACATGGGAAAATACAACGCTTAAGGATGTAGCACAGGCTATCATGGCGGAATATACCGGAATGAGCACACTGTATTATAACGCGCCTGATATCAAGATTGAGTCAATTGAACAGAGTGACGAAACGGACAGCAGCTTCCTTAAGACCATGTGCGACAAGTACAACCTCTGCCTCAAGATATACAAGACAGGACTCGTTATATTCTCATGGGAGGAATACGAAAAGAACTTTATTCCATGCGCTGAGTTCTCCATAGAGGATATGGATAGCTACACCTGGAATACGACGCTCACAGGCACATATACAGGCGTGCACCTTAAGTACACCAAAGCGGCGACCAAGAAGAAGGCGGCAAAGACTATCGAGGTTACGCTCGGGCAGGGTCCGCGGCTTCTTGAGCTTACGGATAAGGTTGAGTCAGAGACGGAGGCTACGGAGACAGCAAGGCAAAAAGTTAATGCAGCCAATATGGAAGCTACTACATTATCCTTCCAGTGCTACGCTAACCCCGGAATATTTGCATCCTTCAAAATCAGAATCATTAACTCCGGCCGCATGAACGGTGACTATATGGTAACGAAGGTAACACATTCGCTGTCATCCTCCGGCGGAGAGACATCCAACATAGAATGCTACAAGATGTTTACAAGACTGTAAGGCAGAATCTGAAAGAGGAAAAGTCATGAACATAAGACGCGGAACAGTATCGACATACAGCGACGGCATGATGAGGGTATATTACCAGGACACAGGACAGACAAGCGCAGAGCTTCCGGTTTATTTCCCCTTTGGCTGCATACCTGCATTCAAGCCTGATGAGCAGGTGGTTGTGCTGTCTATGAACAATTCAGAGAGCATAGTACTCGGTAAATTCAATGGCAATATTACGATTGACGACACTGATATAAACTGGATCAAGCAGATACCGTCAATCGAAGCAAGACTTAGAGCGGTGGAGGCGAAAGTATAATGGTTGGCGCATATCTGGGCATGACCTTCAGAGTATCAGACTACAGAGTACTTACCCCTGCAAGCGGCATGAAGAGGACCATAGCGGCACGGTTTGCAACGCATACACCGATAGGCGGCAAAGCAAGGCTTGAGTATCTGGGAATGGAGACTGAGCAGGTCACATTTTCCATTGAGCTTAACATAATAAACGGAGTCAGACCGCAGACGCTTATAAGGCAGCTTAAAGGCAAAGTAGGAAAGCATGGCAATCTGGTGCTCGGAGGCGAGAGGATATCAAACTATGTGCTCAAGCAGATAGATGTGACCTATTACGAGACAACAGCAAGAGGACTTGTAATGAGGGCTAATGTAGATCTAACTCTGGAGGAATATATATGAGCATTGATGATATCGGCTTTGAGAATGAAGAAGGCTTCACAGCAGAAGAAAGAAAGCAGATTACCGAAGAAATTATGCTGATGTTCGCAGTTACCGAAGGCAGCATGCCGATGAATCGGTGGCTTGGCTTAAGTCCCGAGCTGCTTGATAAGGGCATGCTCAGCAATGACAATGCTGTTATTGCCGAGATTATCGACAAGCTCGAAGGTATGGACAGCAGGATAAG
>CAVALT010000172.1:0-4350 GCA_963589455.1 Clostridiales bacterium | reverse complement strand
AGTTTCCGTTTATAGTGCTGTCACTGAGCTTTACGGTAAAGGAGAAGGCCTTGCTTGTATCGCCTGCGTTGCCTGCAACAAGCTTTGATACAATCAGATTACCGACATCATCTCCTCCGTTGTTTCTCGTATTAGTAAACGCTGCAGCAGCGGTCTTATCCTTTTCGATGGTGCCGCTTGCTCCGGTCGATACTGTCGTATAGCCGTTTTTATTGGCCTCCTTTTCGGTTACATCATAGCTGATTCCTGCCGGAAGTCCTGTGGCTGTTTTCTGTTCCTTATGCTTTAAGGTAAAGCTTGCCGTACCGTTTGCAAAGGTCATATCACCATAGCTTCCGCTTATTGTGCTGTCACTAAGCGTTACAGTAAAGGTGAAGGCCTTATTAGTGTCTCCTGCATTGCCTGCAACCACCTTGGAAACCGTCAGATTTCCGGTCTCAGCCTCAGGAGTCTTATCCTCTCTGACATTGACGAAATCAGCAGAGGTTCCTGTCTGAGCTACCGTACCTGTAAATGTCTTCTGATCCGGCGTATATCCGTCAGGAATATTGACCTCCTCAACCTGATACTTAGCACCCGGCAGGACACCTGTCATCACTGCGCGCTCACCTGAGTAAAGTGTAATGCACCCATCATCTGAGCTTGTATAGATGCCTGCCTTCTTGTAGCCGTCTGCACCGTAGATCACATATGACTTATCTGCATATGCTTTGCCGCCTATTGTAACCCTGAACGTAAACGGCTCATCACTGCTGATGCTCTCTCCCTCCTTGTTAACTGTCTGCTTGCTTATCTCAAGCGCAGCCAGCTTAGAGTATTCGTTGATAAAGAGCAGCTTTGATGCCGTACTGCCGATATCTCCGGAATATCCGTCCTGACTTACCGGGACAGTCTGCGTATAATATGTCTTGCCCCGCTCCTTGACCTTGTAGCTATCGCCAAGAGTCAGACCGTAAAAGAGTGCCGACTCATCAGCATGGAGACTGAAGGAGCCGTCTGAAGCTGTGCTCGCCTCTCCGATCTTTTCCATATCAGCATTCAGTATCCAGTAGGGCAGATTGGCTCCTGCTTTATCGTCCAGCGTGATAATAAAGCTGAAGGTATCCTCTGCCGGAGCTGTCTGAGCGGTTACATTCTCGACCTGCTTGCTGACAAGCAGATTGCCGAATACATTTGTAAATGTTACTGCTGTTCCGTCCTGCTCTGTAACACCTGTTTGCTTCGTATTGCCAAGTGCCGTGTAAGCACTTCCGGAAGCCAGCTGTTCTGTTATCTCATAGTCCACTTCAACAGGCACGCTGCTAAATACTGCATATTGGTCTCCCTTAAGCGTCAGCTCACCGTTTTCGTCGGTCATCTGATCCTTGGCCGCTAACTTGCCGTCCGTTGTATAGACAGTATAGGATTTCTGTGCATAAGCCGCACCATCTATCATGACACGGAAGGTGAAGTCCTCCTCCGGCATGGTCTTCAGTCCGTACGGCAGAGCCAGCAGCTTTTGTACTGTCAGAGCAGCACCTTCGGTCTTAGGATTGCGGTTGTACAGGTTCACAAATTCTGCCTTTGCACCGGAGGCTGTGATGATATCACTGATTCCTGTGCCTGCCGCAGGCGTTACCTGAGTATAGCCGTTCTTTGACTCCTCAGTTACAGTATAGCTTTTGCCTTCGCCAACCCAGTCAAAGACCGCATGCTCGTCAGCCTTCAGTGTAAACCTGCCGTAGGCATCTGTTGTCCACGGATGCTCTATATCATATTCATTGCCGTCGGCATCCTGCTCATTCTGAGTATTGACGATTTTCTCGCCGTCGCTGTTGAAGCGGGTATAGCTCTGGTTGGAATACGGCCTGCCGTCAACTGTCAGCTGGAAGGTGAATTCATCTCCTTCAGGAGCCGTCACGCCTTCACGCGTTGTAACTGTCTTAGATACAACTAGACTGGAGCTGTTTCCGTAGGTGTTCGTGAAGGTCATGCGATCGCCCGCCATCATGGAGCCGCCGTTAGCCTGAGCGGTTGTGGTTGTTACAGTAGTATCATATTTGGGGGCCACCCATTTATCATCGTCTCCCCAATAGCCGCTAATGCGCTTTGTCGTGCTGTGAATCGTCGTCACCTGAGGCACATAGTCTGCATACGGCGTCTCTACTACCTTATAGATGGTATCATTGGCATCCGGATTGTTAAGCCAGAAGCCATCACTCGTGTCTGAGTCCTTGCTGTAGCGGTAGCCGGTAAATTCCGCATACTGGCCGCCCTGTATCGTGAACTGTCCGTTGGCATCAGTACTGCGCTGAGCAAGCAGCTCACCGCTCGCAGTATCATAGACATCATACGGCTCGTCCGGCATGATTACAAACTTATATGAAGGCTCTGCTTCACCTTCTCTAGTATCACCTCTATCATAGTTCAGTACATCCGACTTATACAGTGTAAATGTAAAGGTCTGATCTGCTCTGCCTCCCTCCGCCTGCTTATAGACCTTGAATTGTTCCGTGGCATTGGTGTTGAAGAATTCGATATCATAATACAAAGTTCCCATATTCTGTACATAAGTTTTATCCGTTTTTACAAAGCCATCTTCGTCTATATCAGGATGGTATCCGTCTTTGCTTTCATCACCAATAGTAACGGCTGACAGCCTGCCGAATACCTCCTCCGGTTCACCTCCGACCTCCTCTAGCTTGAAATCATAGCCAAAGGGGATATACAGATAGATGTAGCTAAGCTCATACATATAGCTGGCTGTAATCGTGATAATTCCATCCTCATCGATCTTGAAATCATTCTTATTACATCCAAGCAGCGTATCAGGGCCAACATACAGCCTGCCGTCGTTGTCCCGCAGCGTAAGCTTCAGCTTGAAAACAGCTGTGCCGTCATACCCAACTTCGCTTGGATATTTACCATTGATATATTTAGCAATAGACAGTTGATTTGCCCTTGTTATCTCATTGGTAAAGGCTGCTGTCTGAGGCGAAGCATTGATTTTTCCTGATGCATCGCCGCCATTTTCAGGGATAATCTGCCGCCAATAGATGTCGCTGCCATCATGCCAGCCATTACTGCCATTGTCCCACTTGGGGTATTTCGCAAGCTCGTATACTGTATAGCTGTCTCCTATGTTCAAGTCAGAGAAAAGAGCCCTCTGCGAAGCATACATGGTAAAGCAGCCATCCTTATCAGTATTTCTCTGTGATGCTGTTCCACCCTCAGACACAAGGGTATATGCCTTGCCTGCATAAGGCTGTCCGTTAACCTCTACACAGTATTTGTATTCCTCCTTATTAACTAAGCTTTCTGCCAGACCATCGATCTTGGACTGCACAGACTTTGTGACCCAGAGCGTACTGCCGGGCGCTGCATTCTGGAACTCAGCCTTAGCCGCGGAGAGATCATCAGTGATAGTACCTGCTGCAGCGGCATTGTCTGCCGGAAGCACCTGTACATAATTTGCATCCGGAGCCTCCGTGACCTCATAGGTATCTCCGACTTTCAGGCTCGTAAACAGTGCCTTCTCGCCGTCCTTAAGAGTAAATGTGCCGCCTGCCTCAGTCTGCGCCTCAGTTTTGGTTCCGTCCGCACTCACGCGGCTGAACTGTCTCTCTGCGTACGGCTGTCCGTTTATCTTAATGGTAAAGGTAAACTCCCTACTGCTGACATCTTCAGCAGCAAGCACTGTCTTGCTAACCTCCAACGCCTGCAGCTGATACTGGTTCTCTATCGTTGCTGTCTTGCTCGGAGCATACTGCGGCAGTGTGCCGGATACCGATGCCTCACTGTATGGCTTGACATGCTCTGGCATATTACCTGTATCCTCGGTTACAGTATAGGCTGCTCCGGCTGTCAGGTGAGTAACGCGTGCATATTGAGAAGGAGTCAGCGTAAACCTGCCGTCTGCATCGGTTCGCATATCCGCTGTCTTCTCATAGCTTACAGCTCCGGTCTCTTCATTTTTGATCTGCTGATAGAGCTCGTACGGCTGATTAGCTGCTGCAGCACCATTAAGAGTCAGGACAAACGAATAATTATAATCCGCCGGTGTCTCAACGCCGTCTGCCGCAACCATCTTCTTAACTATATACAGATCCTTATATTTATAATTATTGGTAATGTATGCAAGCTCTGCATCACCCTTTACCGTGCCTGTCGCATTTGCTTCCTCACAGCTGTAATCCGGGTTAACGGAGAGCTCAGTGAGTGTATAATTCGTGCCTGCATCCACCCTGAACATAGCACGCTGAGAGGCTGTAAGTGCAAAGCAGCCGTCTGCATCTGTCTTCAGGCCTTCCTTTATCACTGCAGGATCCTGCTTATATGATGCTTCCCTGTCTACTAATGCGTATTCCACAT
>CAVALT010000171.1:3413-4353 GCA_963589455.1 Clostridiales bacterium | reverse complement strand
TAAGACCGGAGCAATGCTTACCGGCTGGCAGCTCATCAACGGCAGATGGTATTACCTTGCAGGACTACCCGGAACAGCGACCTGGAGCTTCGATGCTTCTAAAGATAAGTGGGTATATGACAATGTCACAAATGTCCGCCCGTACGGTTCACTCTATACCAATGCCAAGACACCAGACAACTTCCTGGTAAACCTTGACGGAGTATGGGTGAAGTAAAACAAAAGAGCTTAAGAAGCAGATAGGACAACAGTATCTGAACAGCTTCAGCAGAACAAAACAAATAAAATCCCCGGTTGGATGATTCCAACCGGGGATTTTGAACTTAGATATCTGTTTCAAAGAATCTGCTGCCTGTCATGTTTGCAGATGAACATTTTTTACCTGTGATGTATTTAATTGAGTTCTTTTCCCATCTGCGAAAGAGTGACTTTTTTGTAAGCATTGGATTTTGCATCATTAGGATGCGGTTCGATGCCTATAATTGTAATCTCACCTTGATTTGGTCCATAAGACCAAAATATCCTGCCTGCTGCTGGAGTATTATTTTCGAGGTAGGATTCCCATACCTTTCGGCCATATCTTGTTGTCAGTGCTGAGATTTCATGTGTTTGCAATCCAGGATGCCGAGGGTTCTGTGAGAGCAGGTACATTGCTTTACCAAATTGCCTGTAGAGCTTCTCCTCTTTTTTGCCTGCTGTCCCAGAAGCAACCCGTGTATTCAACTCGTTCCAGAACTCCTTTACCTCAGGAATTCCCATATAAATATCATATTCCATCAGTCAGCAAACTCAGACAAATCGATCTTGTCGGAGACCCTTCCTTCCTTCATATTCTGCATTGAAGCGTCCATCATAGCCAGCGAATTGTCTGAAATCTGAAATGGGGCTGTTAATTCCCTTGGCTCCAGAACAATGCGTCCGTCAATATATTCTGTAACAT
>CAVALT010000171.1:0-3403 GCA_963589455.1 Clostridiales bacterium | reverse complement strand
AACATGATAATAATCAAATGGTACGCTGCGTAGTGTAACGCGCTTCTTTGCATCAAGCTTTGCATCATATTCTTTAATTGTAGTTTGCATTTTCACACCTCCGTTTGCGGGATAATTCCTTTGTAGGATATCCCACTAACATTATACTGTGTCTCTATTTGCAAATCAATAGATATTATTTCCAGCATCTGCAAAGCTTAGATGAAGCTGAAGTCGAAGGCCCTATTAAATGAGTGAAATGAGTGAAATGCATAAAGTTTATAATGCTATTTGTATAAAAAGATGATATAGTTTCTCTGTATAGCATTTGGCTGTGCAAAGCAAGGGTGGTTATATGAGCTGTCAGGGCAGATAAATGTAATCAGCCGGATATAAGGAGATTGCAGACTATGTCTTATTTAATAGTATCCGATTCATCATCCAATATCATGGAGATTCCCGGAGAAAATTACAAGACGGTTCCGTTACATATAATGCTGGGCGACAAGGATTGGCCGGATGCTCCGGAGACAGATCTGAATGCATTTTACAGCATGCTTGACGGCTTTAAGGGCAGGACCTCATCCTCATGTCCGTCACCGCAGGAGTGGGTTGCCGCATTTGGCGATGCAGAGCTTATATTCTGCTTTACGATAAGCTGCAACCTTTCCGGAAGCTATAATTCGGCAATGTCGGCTAAGCATATGTACGAGGAACAGCATCCTGACCGCAAGGTATACGTTCTGGATTCTCTGGCAACAGGACCTAAGATGGTGCTTATGATGGAGTATCTGAGAGAACAGCTTAAAAACGGTGCAGATCCGGAGACAGCATGTAATAAGACTCTGGAATACAGAGAGCAGACAGGACTTATATTTACTCTGCAGTCCATACAGATGCTTGCAAATGCAGGCCGTGTAAGTCCGTTTATTGCCAAGGCTGTAGGCCTGCTCGATATGCGCATGATAGGTGTGGCTAATCCTGAGGGCAGGATCGAGCTTGGAGGCAAGCATCGCGGCTACAGGAAGACCCTGCTCGGTACCTTCAAGCAGATGCTTAGCATGGACTATAACGGCGGAAAGGTCGTAATCTCGCACAGCCGCAATCAGCAGGCGGCAGACGATCTGTCAGAGCTCATCAGAGAGAAGTTCGGCAATGTCATGATAGACATCCACAACACAACAGTACTTTGCAGCTACTATGCCGAGAAGGGCGGATTTATTGTAGGCTTTGAGAGAGCTAAGGTGTAAGGCCGGACTCATCAGAGTTTTATAAGAACTGCTGTAATGAATATTAAAGATTTTACAGTTAATGAGACTTGAAAAGTAAAAGACCCCCGGAGCTTCAGTTTATATGGCTTCAGGGGTCTTCTTGTATAGAAGATTTATTTAGTACACATCTTGAATTTAAGTTGCAAATCTGTACTTTATTCTTATACAACACAGACCTTTCTGAATATAAATATAGTAAATTATATGCAGATACAGCCTCATAATTATTGTAATTCGTAATTTCCTCTTAATTCTCTTAACGCATGTTTGTGCTAAAATGCAAGTCGCTTTATAATAATGATACCAGTGTTCTATGCTTCAAAATCCGGAGTAAGCTTGTTTGCATGAGGGATTTTGAACCTGACTTCAGATAGGAAGATTCACACAAATAGATAATTATGGACGATAATAATACACACAATACAGACGACAGTAATATAAGCAGCCCGGCGCAGGAGATTCAGCACGTCCGCAGATCATCTTCACGTGCACCGAGACGCCGTGAACAGCAGTATCTGAGCGGCACTGATATGGCACATATAAGTGAGAGCCTTGAGGAAAGCATAGCTGACTATGAGCACCCGGCACATAATCGGTATGCAGATCGTAATCATTATGCTGAACAGAACCGCTATATCGGCAGAGATACAGGTGCCGAAAAGGTATACAGACATAGTCTGCCGCAGGACACGAATGATTATTGTGATAATAATTATGAAGGCACCCGCGGACAAGCCGGTATCGGCAATAATAACAGCAGCGGCGATTATAAGGCTGAAGACTATAAGAATCTCCCGTCTGAATCTGAGCATTATGAAGCAGAAGCAGCCAATATGGAAGCCCTGCGAGAGGCGCAAAGGCTGCGTAATGCCGACAAATACAGGCAGCTTGATACAGGCAGGAGAGCATCGGCCTCGTCACGGAATTCGGCCCCGGCACAAAATCAGGCACCGGCACAGAATTCGCAGGAGCAGGTCAGCAGCCGTACCAGTGTGAAAAATAATACATCAGAAGCTGCCGGATATAATGCCGGACGCGCTGAGAAGCCTGACAGGAAGCATGGCAATGCTGACAAGGCGAAAAAACGCAGACACCCTGTGCTTAAGCTGCTGCTTCTGCTGCTTGTGCTTGGAGTGGGATTCGTGGGCTATAAATTCATCACAGGCCAGAGCGGCTACTATACGGTTGCTGTATTTGGAGTAGACTCCCGCAACGGAAATGTAGGCAAGGAGGCATTGTCCGATGTTAATATTATTGCACGTATAGACCGTTCATCCGGAGAGATAAAGCTTGTCTCGCTTTATCGTGATACATATACCAAGATTAACAGTGACGGCACTTATCATAAGCTGAATGAGGCATACTTCAGGGGCGGCCCGGAGCAGGCTATATGGGCGGTCGAGCACAACACAGATGTGGATATAGACGACTACGCAACATTTAACTGGAAGGCTGTGGCGGATGCAATCAACATACTCGGCGGCATTGATCTTGAGATTACGGACGCAGAATTTAAATATATCAATGCATTTATAACGGAGACAGTCAATAGCACCGGTGTTGGCTCGCATCAGCTTGAGCATGCGGGAGCCAATCATCTGGACGGTGTGCAGGCGGTTGCCTATGCAAGGCTTCGTCTCATGGATACTGATTACCAGCGTACCGCAAGACAGCGCAAGGTCATAGGCCTTGCACTTGATAAGGCTAAAAATGCTGACTACGCGACACTTCTGAACATCCTGACCACGGTTATGCCGCAGATATCAACAAGCGTAACTCCGGATGATCTGATTCCGTTTATGAAGGGCGTCAGCAAGTACTATATATCAGATACGGCAGGCTTTCCGTTTGATAAGGCAACACAGGACATCGGCAAGCTTGACTGCGTAATTCCTGTAACGCTTGAAAGCAATGCCGTCAAGCTCCACGAGTTTCTGTATCCGGATACACCTTATATGCCAAGCTCAGAGCTTAAGGATATCAGCAATCACATCATTAATGTGACCGGGCTCAGCGGCTGAGACAAGTTTTCTGATATCTGTGCCGGTTTTTGATACAGTATGAATTACGGTAACTATGTAAGCACACATCGAGAGGCCCTTTGGGCCTTGGCCACCTTCCACATTAAAATGTGGAAGGTGCTAAACAGATAC
>CAVALT010000170.1:0-4374 GCA_963589455.1 Clostridiales bacterium | reverse complement strand
CGCCGCCCTTTATGATAATTACTGCTGCAAGCAGCACCATGCCGAGAACCATGACCATTGCACAGATAGTATCTGTAATAGCAACGGCATTGAAGCCTCCGACTGTGGTATAGATAACTACTACAACTGCGAAGATAAGAAGACCTATCTGATAGTTAAGTCCTGTAACAGAGGAGAATATCTGAGCACCGCCGATAAACTGTCCGAGCATTGTAGTTGTGAAGAATACTACTATAACAAGTGCACAGAAGTTTGCAAGCAGCTCTGAATGGTATCTTGCTCTGATTATATCGATAACAGTAACGGCATCTACTCGTCTTCCGACAACAGCCATCTTCTTTCCAAGTACTCCGAGTACTATGAAGGCTGCAACAACCTGTGTTGATGCATAATATACCCAGCCATAGCCTCTGTCCCATGCGGTTCCGGGACCTGACATGAAGGAGGAAACCGAAGAATATGTTGCTACCAGAGTCATGGCAAGTACGAAGCCGCCCAGGCTTCTGCCGCCGATAAAGTACTCCTTGGAGAAGTTTGCTGCCTTAGCATCTGCTGACTTCTTCTGGATGTAGAAGCCGATGCCGAGCATCAGTGCAAAAAACAGAACAACCGGAATAAGAATTAATACACCATTCATTATTTTCCGCCTCCTATCTCTTCTTCATTAAGATCAAAGTCCTTGAAAACCTTCTTAACAAGGAATACTACTCCGATAATGGATAAGAACCATGAGCCTATGCAGCTGATAACCATCCAGGCCGGCATGCCAAGAATAGTCCACTCTGAGCCGCATACAGCATAGATGCCGAAGCCTGTAATAAACCAGAATGCCATGATTATAAATCCGACGATCCAGGTAGCTTTGGCTTCCTTGTTCATCTGAATGAATTTTTCTTTTTCACTCATCTTTTGCATGATAAACCTCCTTGAAACATTTTCGATGCTGTGCTGTGCATCCTGTGCCTCCGGTTTTGCGGAAACACACCCTTCTATATCCAAACGGCCGTTCTGCCGTATAAGATACTTATATAAGTCTGTCTGACCTATGACGCTGACCGGTGCTTTCAGCTTCAGAAGCTCTCAGCTCCCTCTCTCAGAAATTCAACCTTGCCGTCGATCATTGTCAGATCAACCTGAACCTTGTTGAGATCCATCTTGTCTATGGCAAGAATATCGCAGTCGCAGACGATCATATCTGCAAGCTTTCCTGTCTCGAGGCTGCCCTTGATATCCTCCTCATAGGATCTGTAGGCTCCGTAAAGAGTTGCAATCCTTACGCCCTCAAGCACTGATACGCACTGTGTCTGATTACACTGCACATTTCTGACTCTGTCATAGCGGTTAACCGCACCGTCGAGACATTCAAAACCGAAAGGACCGCTTGGTGCATCCGACTGAAGTGACGGCTTAACACCTGCCTTAAGCATGCTCTTCAGAGCACCGAAGTAATCATTTCTCTTTCCGTAGAATCTCTCATAATTGCCGCCGTTCTTGGCTACAATTCCTGCATTTACAGACGGGCAGATATTCATTTTAGCCATACGCTCTATAAGATCCTGATCCGTAAGCGTGCAGTGCTCAATGCCGTGTCTTCTTGCCTTAAAGGCTTCCTTGTCCTTACAGGTCTCAAAGGCCTTTTCGAAGCCCTCGACCATATACTCTACAGCTCCGTCGCCTATCGCATGTGCTGTTGCCTGGCCTTCATTGTCATCTATGAGCTTGATATACTCGGCAACCTCCTCTCTGGTCCATGCCTTCTCACGAAGCATTGAAGGATCATGATCATACGGCTCTCTTGTGTAGCAGCTCGGTCCTGAGGAGCCTCCGTCTATCATGAACTTGTTGGAGCCCATCTTGAAGAAATTGTCTCCAAGACCCGGCCTTAAGCCAAGCTTTATAAGCATGTACTCATTGTCAGCCTTGGAATATGGCTTTCCGAAAATGCTGTGGAGTGCCATATATACTCTCGGCTTAAAGCGTCTCTCACGCGCAAGCTTCTGCATTGAATGATATGATGGTCTGTCCAGAGCTCCCATATCATGTATGGAGGTAAGTCCCTTGGATACAAACTCATCACCAATTTTGCAGACAGCGTCCTCAAGAGCCTCCTCCGGATAATCAACCTTGCCCCAGAGCTCAAATAAGGTTACGCCGTAAAGCATTCCGGTCAATTTTCCGTTCTTAACCTCTACATCTCCCTTCGGGAAGCTGTCAGCATCTGCAGCAGTTCTGATTCCGATCTTCTCAAGAGCCTTTGAGTTGAACATACACTTATGACCGCTGCCCTCCATACACTGAAGAGGATTGTCAGGACACCAGGCATCCAGCTCCTCAATGGTAGGATCTCTTTTCTCTGCAAGATTCGGTGCCTCGTAGCCCCACATCGAAATCCACTCTCCCGGCTTCTTAACAGCAAGTGTCTTATCGATATCTGCCTTTATATCAGCAAAGGATCTGATGCGGTCTCCGAAAAGCGAGATCATCGGTGCGTACGGTGCATCTCCGAGCAGTGCCAGCAGGAACGGATGAATATGGGTGTCTATCATGCCAGGCATAAGTGTTCTGCCCTTAAGGTCATACACTTTTGTTTTGTCATCAGTAAGCTTCAGAAGCTCAGCTGTTGTGCCTACATAGACAATTTTATTCCCCTTAATTCCGACAGCCTCGGCAATCTCATCGTCTGGATTAACCGTGATGACCCTGCCGTTTATAAAGGCCGTATCGATGTACGAATAATCAAAATCCATAACAAACACCTCCGTATGAATATACATCAATCCGCAAAATACAGCACATTGCACAAATGCTTTGTATGCAAAACAATTGTTTGCTGTAGCTTTGCATAAAATATAGGTATTATTTAATTATGTGTCAAGTTTGCGCC
Source organism: Clostridiales bacterium (assembly GCA_963589455.1). GTDB lineage: Bacteria > Bacillota > Clostridia > Lachnospirales > Lachnospiraceae > Avilachnospira. The sequence continues at coordinate 1,490 of CAVALT010000170.1, read as the reverse complement.
CTGTGTATCGATTAATACATTTCATGGATAGCTGTGATATCTTTCGTGTATTGCAGCTGAAATAAAAAAGGCAGTGGGGTTCCTGAAAACAACATATCCAGGAGACCCCATTGCCTCTTATATATCGGATTGCATACGCAGCAAATACCCTTAGGCGAGCTGTGTAAGGCGTATTATCGGCTGTACAGAGCAACATTTTGTACCAGAACAGGAAAATATGACACCTCATACTCTCCTCCTGATCCCGCTGCTTGGGCACAAAGCCTGTAAAAAAAGACGCCCGGATACCTTATCCGAGCGCCTTTGCTTATTACGAGGCATATATTACTTCGCTTCACATGTTTTGTCAATATTAATTTTTATGTATTAAATAATACATTTTCGTCATACTAAATAATACGGGAATTTATTTTTGTGAAAATTATACAAAACTTTTTTATGCAGCAGACAGCTGCAATCGTGCCCTACAGCAGTATAAGCTGGTAAAGATATATCATAACCGGCATTGTTAATATACACAGGAGTATAGTCATGATGTTTATGGCATTAGCCGATTCGTAATCTCCGTTGTCAAGCTTTGCGAGCTGAACAACACTTGTTGCGGTCGGTGCTGAAACTGCAAGGAAGCCCACCATGGCGAGCTTATTAAAGCCGTGGATAAAATGATCAAGGCTGAGCATTTTCATAATGACAATTATAAAAAGCGGATAAACTATAAGCCTCAGAAGGCAGAAGCCCCATATTCTGATTTTTCCAAACACAGCCGTTAGGTCGGATTTAGCTATAATACAGCCGGTGACAAGCATAGCCAGCGGACCTGTCATATCTCCGACGGCAGCTATTGAGCTGTAAATCGGACCTGTCGGATGAATTCCGCTTACAAATATAAACAGACCTATGGCTATGGCGGCTATGTTAGGATTAATAAGTATCTTTTTCAGTGACATTCCGTCGGGATTTCCCATAAGTACCTGCAGATGCGTCCAGATAAATATATTTTCCGCTGCATAATATGCGCATGAATAAAACAGGCTGTCCTGTCCGAGCACCTCGGCAATAATAGGCAGCAGCAGATTGCCGCAGTTGGTATAGATGATGCTGCCCTTACAGGCCGGATTTATGTTGAATGTCCTGCCCGCGATATGAGACACAGCAATAAATATAAGATGTATGGCTATGGCGTAAAGAAAGAGCTGAAGCAGATTACAGGCGAGCTGCCGGTCGTAATCGACTATAAATGCTGTTATCAGCTTGCACGGGTTGACGAGGTATAGGGCCAACAGTGACAGCATTGAGGCTGCATTGTCGTCGAGAATGTGTATCCTTACAAGAATATAGCCCATCAGCACCATGATGAGCATTGAGGCTATCTTTTCTGCAAGCAGTAAGCTTATCTCCATTGTGAATTGTATCCTTTTATAGTGATGTACGGCCGCCTGTAGAAGTGGCGAGTGTACTTTTTTCTGACATTAGCACAATGTGAGGGGAAT
>CAVALT010000169.1:0-4394 GCA_963589455.1 Clostridiales bacterium | reverse complement strand
AGACAGTTGAAGGCGGCAGGGAGATAGAAGAGGCCGGCCCGAAGCTGTAACAACAGTTACACAAATATAAGGAAATGCTGATTTAGTCAGAATTTCCCTAAGGAGCTGAGAGCTTATCTGACAGCCGCAGGATATATGTGTCCTGCGGCTGTTTATACTGTACCCATAACAGTGGACACTCGAATTTGTTAGTTCCCTGAAAAAGGACCTCTCTTCTTGAGGGATCCCTCGTTTCATATATTCACGAAAATCCACAAAAAAACCGCTTCAATACTTTAATTTTGTGTGAAAATGTGATAAATATAGTCTTGTGTAAGTCGTATCCGTTTGGAGACGGCTAATTTTAAACACAAAGGGTTAAGGAGAGGTTATGCAGTATTTTTCAGTTGTAGCTGCAGTTCTCGCGCTTGTTTTTGCATGGGCCATGGCATCCTATGTAATCAAGCAGGCAGAGGGCAATGAGAGAATGGCAGAGCTCGCTGAGGCAATCCACAGCGGCGCCAAGGCATTTCTGTTCGCAGAGTACAGAGTTCTTGTTATTTTCATCGTAGTTTTGTTTATCTGTATCGCTGTAGGCATATCACCGTTTACGGCTGTTGCATTTCTGTTTGGTGCTGTCTGCTCAATAGCAGCAGGCTATGTCGGCATGAATGTTGCGACCAAGGCTAACGTCAGAACTGCCAATGCGGCAAAGGAAAAGGGCATGGAGGGTGCTCTTAAGGTTGCCTTCAGAGGCGGCTCCGTTATGGGTATGTGTGTTGCAGGTCTCGGTCTGCTTGGCACATCCATAGTATATCTTATTACAGGCAGTACGGATGTTATGATGGGCTACTCACTCGGAGCTTCATCCATCGCACTTTTTGCCCGTGTAGGCGGCGGCATCTATACCAAGGCAGCCGATGTGGGAGCTGACCTTGTAGGTAAGGTTGAGGCCGGAATCCCTGAGGATGACCCGCGTAACCCGGCTGTTATCGCTGATAACGTAGGAGATAACGTAGGAGACGTTGCCGGAATGGGAGCCGATCTGTTTGAGTCCTATGTCGGAGCAATCGTTTCAGCTGTTACTCTTGGAGCTGTTGCTGCAAATGTTGATACGGCATCAGCTGTATTCTTCCCATTCGTGCTTGCAGGTATAGGCAATATTGCATCTATAATCGGAAGCATGTTTGTTAAGGGCGGAGAGGGCACAAACCCGGCCAAGGCACTTAATACAGGCTCATATTTCGCAGCCATAGTTGTATTTATAGCATCTGCAGTGCTTTCAAAGCTTATGCTCGGAAGCTTAAGCTACGGCATAGCTATTATTGCAGGACTTATAGTAGGTCTTGCCATAGGTAAGATTACAGAGGTTTATACCTCCGGAGATTATAACTCGGTTAAGGAGATTGCAGAGTCCTCACTTACCGGCTCAGCAACCACAGTAATTACCGGTGTATCTGTAGGTATGCTTTCAACAGCACTTCCTATCCTGTTTGTTGCAGTAGGCATCTTTGTTGCATATATCTGTGCAGGCGTATACGGAATCGCTCTGGCAGCAGTAGGAATGCTTTCAACCACAGGCATAACGGTTGCAGTTGATGCTTACGGTCCTATTGCTGATAATGCGGGCGGTATTGCAGAGATGAGTCACCTTGATGAGAGCGTAAGAGAGATTACAGACTCACTTGACGCAGTCGGCAATACAACAGCAGCTATGGGCAAGGGCTTTGCCATCGGTTCAGCAGCTCTTACAGCACTTGCACTTTTCGTTTCATACGCAGAGGTTGCAGGCATTTCCAATATGAATATCATGGATCCGCTGGTTATCATCGGACTCTTTGTAGGAGGCATGCTTCCGTTCGTATTCTCAGCCTGGACTATGTCTTCGGTTTCCAAGGCTGCACACAGCATGATCGAGGAGGTAAGACGTCAGTTCAGAGAGATTCCGGGCATCATGGAGGAGAAGGCTAAGCCTGATTATACAAAGTGCGTAGATATCTCCACCAAGGCAGCACTTCGTGAGATGGTTCGTCCGGGCGTTATGGCTGTTATAGCTCCGCTCGTTATGGGCTTCCTGCTTGGCACAGAGGCACTTGGCGGCATGCTTGCAGGCGCACTTGTAACAGGTGTTCTTATGGCTATCTTCCTTTCAAATGCAGGCGGTGCATGGGATAATGCGAAGAAGTATATTGAGAATGGCAATTTCGGAGGCAAGGGCTCTGATGCTCATAAGGCAGCCGTTGTCGGTGATACAGTAGGTGATCCGTTCAAGGATACCTCAGGACCGTCAATCAACATCCTCATTAAGCTGATGACAGTTATATCTCTTGTATTTGCTCCGCTTATTGCGGCATACGGCGGCATTCTTACTAATCTTATGACTAAGTAAGTTAAGGAATTGCTTAAATCAGCGTTTCATTGAAAAAAGGAAAAAGCAGAACTGATGCATGATATGTCAGTTCTGCTTTTTTGAATTATAAGGATAAATTTGAAATCTACAAAAGTCAGAAAAAAGCGGCGGGTGTACGTTGATTAAATTCAAGGTACACCCGCCGCTGTATTAGCTGGATAATAATAGGGAAATGCTGATTAACTCAGCATTTCCCTAAACAGCTGCGTCAAATTTATTTATCAGCCACTTATCAGTTGTCACCGGCATCATCACCTGACAGTGTGAAGGTGAAGCTCTTACGTGCCGCATCATCGGCTGCAAGGTATTCGTCGTAGGTGGTCATCTTGTCGATGAGCTTGCCGTCACGTATCTCCATAATACGGTTAGCTGTAGTCTCAGTAACCTGATGATCTCTGGAGGAGAACAGAATAACACCCGGGAACTTTATAAGTGCACTGTTGAGCGCTGAGATTGACTCCATATCAAGGTGGTCGGTAGGCTCGTCAAGTATAAGCACATTGGATCCACTTATCATCATCTTGGACAGAAGACAGCGAACCTTCTCACCTCCGGAAAGCACATTTATTCGCTTCATGCCGTCATCACCGGCAAACAGCATGCGTCCGAGGAAGCCTCTGACATAGGTGACATCCTTTTCAGGGCTGTACTGCATGAGCCAGTCGTAGATAGTGTCATCTCCTGCAAATTCCTGAGTTGAATCCTTCGGGAAATATGCCTGAGTAGTGGTTACTCCCCACTTATAGTCGCCCTCGTCCGGCTTGAGCTCACCTGTAAGAATGCGGAAGAGCGTGGTCTTTGCAAGCTCATTAGGACCTACAAATGCAATCTTATCCTCTTTGCCTACAATGAAGCTGATATCGTCAAGAACCTTGACACCGTCTATAGTCTTGGACAGATTTTTCACGGTAAGCACCTCGTTGCCGATACCGCGGTTTGGCTTGAAGTCGATATATGGATATTTGCGGCTTGATGGACGGATCTCGTCAAGCTCAATCTTCTCAAGAGCACGCTTACGTGAGGTTGCCTGCTTGGACTTGGAAGCATTTGCAGAGAAACGCGCGATAAATTCCTTAAGCTCCTTGATCTGCTCCTCCTTCTTGCGGTTGGCCTCCTTCATCTGCTTGATCATAAGCTGTGAGGACTCAACCCAGAAGTCATAGTTTCCGGCATAAAGCTGAATCTTGCCGTAATCAATATCAGCAATTGCAGTACATACCTTATTAAGGAAGTATCTGTCATGGGATACGGTTATGATAGTGTTCTCAAAATTGATAAGGAACTCCTCAAGCCAGGCTATGGCATCCAGATCAAGGTGGTTGGTGGGCTCGTCAAGAAGCAGGATATCAGGATTGCCGAATAAGGCCTTTGCAAGCAGAACCTTGACCTTGAGTGCACCGGGGAGCTCTCCCATAAGCTTATAATGCTCGCTTACATCTACACCGAGACCTGAAAGCAGTGTTGCGGCATCTGTTTCAGCATCCCAGCCGTTCATCTCAGCGAATTCTCCCTCGAGCTCAGCAGCCCTGAGACCATCCTCATCGGAAAAATCCGGCTTCATATATATAGCGTCCTTTTCCTTCATAATCTCATAGAGACGCGCATTTCCCATAATAACCGTGTCAAGGACCGTATGGTCATCATATTTGAAATGATCCTGCTCGAGTACTGAAAGACGCTGATCCTTTGAAATGACAACCTCGCCGTTTGTCGGCTCAAGCTGTCCTGAAAGTATCTTAAGGAAGGTGGACTTGCCGGCTCCGTTGGCACCGATAAGACCGTAGCAGTTGCCCTCTGTGAATTTGATTGTCACATCCTCGAACAATGCCTTCTTACCGACACGGAAGGTTAAATGTGAAGTAGATATCATTGCCGCTCCTTTCGTATGTCTGTATTTTGTCTGTATATTGCTTCGCCGTATCTGTCAGCAATGGAAATAGCTAATGAATGAGTATAGCAAAAGAAGTACCGGCTGTCCACATAAGCCGACCGGTATAAGCTGTAT
>CAVALT010000168.1:0-4404 GCA_963589455.1 Clostridiales bacterium | reverse complement strand
GGATATCATCTGAGAATATTTGTACAGGACATCATCTGATAATACCAGGGTCAAAAGCTCCTGGCTCCGGTATCATTTAATTGAAAAATAAAGCCTGATATGCTATGATATTTTAGTTTTATCAGCGACAGCTGAAAGTATAGTAAAAATATAAGGCAGGTAACAGTAAATGAAAGAACAAAGTAAGTTCAAGTCGATCATATGGCTTATCGGCATCATAGCGGTTACTGCGCTGTCATTATTCGGCGCGGTAAGATATGCCAATGATATCAAGCTGGGACTTGATCTTGACGGTGGTGTCAGCATTACCTATGAAGCAACCGAGGAGAATCCTTCGGATGTGGATATGGCAGATACCATTTACAAGATCCAGAAGAGAGTAGAGGGCTACTCAAGCGAATCATCGGTATATCAGGAGGGATCAAACCGTATTAACGTCGATATCCCGGGCGTTTCCGATGCAAATGCGATACTTGAGGAGCTTGGAAAGCCGGGTTCACTTATCTTCACAACCTTATCCACCGATTCAGACGGCAATACGGTCATCGGTGATACGGTCTGCGAGGGCTCAGATATCAAGAGTGCCGGAGTATCACAGGTTAAGGGTACAAACGGAGCAGCTGATTCCTACGAGGTCGGAGTAAGCTTCACAGATGAGGGAACCAAGAAATTTGCAGAGGCTACAACAGCCAATGTCGGCAAGCAGATTGCAATTATCTATGATAATCAGATTGTTTCCGCACCGGTTGTAAACGAGCCGATAACAGGAGGACAGTGCTCTATCACAGGAAACTTTACTCAGGATGAGGCTTATAACCTTGCATCAACCATCAGACTCGGAGCACTTAAGCTTGAGCTTAACGAGGTTCGTTCAAATGTAGTCGGAGCAAGACTCGGACAGCAGGCTATACAGCTTTCACTTAAGGCCGGACTTATAGGCTTCCTGATTGTAGTGGCAATCATGCTTATAGTATATCGTGTTGCCGGTCTTGCAGCTTCAATAGCACTCAGCCTCTATGTCGGAGTTATAGTTATACTGCTCAGTGCATTTGAGATAACGCTTACGCTTCCAGGCATCGCAGGTATTATTCTGTCGGTAGGTATGGCGGTAGATGCCAATGTCATAATCTTTACAAGCATTAAGGAAGAGCTTGGCAATAAGAAAAGTGTAGAGGAGGCAATTCAGGGCGGCTTCCATAAGGCACTTTCAGCTATCGTCGACGGCAATGTCACAACCCTTATAGCGGCAGCTGTTATTTTCTTTATCGGTACAGGTACGGTTAAGGGCTTTGCACAGACACTTGCACTTGGTATCGTTCTTTCGATGCTTACAGCACTGTTTGTAACGAGATGGCTTATAAATGCATTCTACTGGCTGGGCTTCAATAAGCCGGCATTTTTCGGAACCAAGAAGCCTGTTGAGAAGCCGTTTGACTTTGTCGGCAAGAGCAGAATATTCTATGCTGTTTCGATTCTTGTCATCGTATGCGGACTTACCTTCATGGGCATCAACAAGTCCGGAACCGGCGATATGTTCAATTACGGTCTTGACTTTAAGGGTGGTACCTCCTCCAATGTTACCTTCAATGAGGATCTTGATATAGATTATCTCTCTGAAAATGTTGCACCTGTTGTAACAGAGGCAACCGGAGATGCTAATCCGCAGATATCAAAGGTAGCAGGCACAAACGAGGTACTTATCCGTACGCTTTCACTGGATGCTGACGGAAGAGAAAAGCTTAATCAGGCGCTTGCAGACAACTTCGGCGTAGATAAGGAGCTTATTACAGCTGAGAATATCTCAGGAAGCGTATCAAACGAGATGAAGATGGATGCTGTTAAGGCGATAGTTATTGCCGGCGTATTCATGCTTATCTACATATGGTTCAGATTCAAGAATATCAACTTCGCATCATCAGCAGTGCTTGCCCTGATGCATGATGTTATGGTTACTCTTACCTGCTATGCCGTATTCAGATGGTCGGTTGGTTCAACCTTTATCGCCTGCATACTTACCATAGTCGGTTACTCGATTAATGCAACCATAGTTATATTCGACAGAATAAGACGTAATCTTAAGCTTGCCGGATATGGTGCGGATGTACCGTTTGTTGTAAACAAGTCGATTTCAGAGACTCTGTCAAGAACAATATTTACCTCGGCAACCACCTTCGTTATGGTTCTTTGCCTCTTTGTATTCGGAACCTCATCAATACGTGAGTTTGCACTTCCGATTATGATCGGTATAGTATGCGGCGGATATTCGTCAGTATTTATTACAGGACCGCTTTGGAACTTCCTCAATGCAAAGAGAACAGCAGCAGCTGCAGCTAAAAAGCAGGCTGAGCTGGAAGCTGACAAGAAGAAGCGTAAGTAATCATGAAATATGAGATAGTTGCCGAACAGGGCAGAGCAAAATCAGCTCATATGGAGACTGTGCACGGCGTGATTGAGACACCGGTATTCATGAATGTCGGCACAGTCGGCGCTATAAAGGGTGCAGTATCCACGGTTGATCTCAGGGAGATTGGCTGCCAGGTAGAGCTGTCCAATACCTATCATCTGCATGTAAGGACAGGAGATAAGCTTATAAAGCAGCTCGGCGGGCTGCATAAGTTTATGAACTGGGACAGACCCATACTTACCGACAGCGGCGGATTTCAGGTGTTCTCTCTTGCTTCAATACGCAAGATCAAAGAGGAGGGCGTTAACTTCAGATCTCATATAGACGGAAGCCGCATTTTCATGGGACCTGAGGAAAGCATGCAGATACAGTCAAACCTCGGCTCAACCATAGCTATGGCCTTTGACGAGTGTCCGCCGGCACTTGCGGAGCGGAAGTATATCGAGCAGAGCGTTGCACGAACCGTAAGATGGCTTAAGCGCTGCAAAACAGAGATGGCAAGGCTCAATTCGCTTGAGGATACTGTCAATAAGGAGCAGCTGCTCTTCGGAATTAACCAGGGCGGCATAATTGACGACATCAGAAAAGATAATGCTGATGAGATATCCGAGCTTGAGCTTGACGGATATGCGGTCGGCGGTCTTGCAGTAGGTGAGACACATGAGCAGATGTATCATATTCTGGATGAAACAGTTCCGCATCTGCCGAGACATAAGCCTACATATCTGATGGGAGTCGGAACTCCTCTCAATATTATTGAGGGAGTTGCAAGAGGTGTTGACTTCTTTGACTGTGTGTATCCGAGCCGCAACGGCCGTCACGGACATGTATATACGCATACAGGCAAGCTTAATCTCTTTAATAAGAGATTTGAAGCTGATATGTCTCCTATAGAGGAGGGCTGCGGCTGTCCGGCCTGCAGAAATTATTCAAGAGCCTACATCAGGCATCTGTTGAAGGCAGGAGAGATGCTCGGACTGAGATTATGTACGTTGCATAATCTGTATTTTTACAATAAAATGATGGAGGACATCAGAGCGAACATTAGAAACGGCAGCTTTGATGAATACAGGCGCCGCATGAACGAGGCTTTGGCCGAGGATAAGCGTTAAGCGGTACAAAGCTTTTTTAGGAGGATAAGCATGAGCAACACAATTTTGGTTATCTATGTTGTAGTCTTTGTCGCAATCATCTGGTTCATGGGACCGATGTCTCAGAAGAAGGAAAAGAAGAAGAGAGATGCTCTTATGGCCAGCCTTGCTGTAGGAGACTACGTTCTTACCACCTCAGGCATGTACGGACAGATTATAGATATTACCAACGAGATGGTAATTGTCGAGTTTGGCGGCAAGAACTGCCGTATTCCGATGCTTAAGGCTGCTATCTCAAGCGTTGAGAAGCCGGATGCTCTTGCAAAGGGCGAGGTCAGCGAGGAAGGCAAGAAGGAGGCCTGATAAGTATTAAGGAAATGCTGATATAATCAACATTTCCTTAATCAGCCTCCGGCGAATCGCACGGATTTACTTTTGAATTAGCTGCTTCGCAGCATAAATCCGGCGAGGGAAACGCTTTATTCAGCGTTTCCTTGACAATTGGATTAAGAATTTCATAAGAATTTAATTAATCTTTCTTCAAACACTTTTTGAGGGTACATGATATACTTTGACCATCGAAAGAAATTAATTAGCACTTAATCCTTTTGCATCCTACTACATATTAGATCCCGATGAGCTTTTTCATCGGGATTTTTTATTTGCTTTTCTGCAGTATATGAAATAAAACGCGTTTAAATATGCAGAAAATTGTGGTATCGTATGAACGTTATCAGAAACATGGAAATGCTTATCAAAGCGTTTCTAACACCGGATTTGCGCTGCAAAGCAGCAGATCCAATAATAAGTTCAACAGCAGGACACTGTGATCTGATGGAGATCTTAAGAAATTGCTGATTAAATCAGGAGCTGCCTGATAAACTGCAGCATTCAAGGAAGCATTTATGA
>CAVALT010000167.1:0-4413 GCA_963589455.1 Clostridiales bacterium | reverse complement strand
CACATGTAATGATTGCCGAGGTGTGACAAATTATTCATTGTAATCGTCTGCCATGGCCTTATCAAAGATATCAGTAACCTTCTTTGCAGGCTCTGCTGTTGCAAGGGATACGCAGACTGCAGCTATTGTGCCTGCAATGAAGCCCGGCAGCAGCTCATATACGCCTGTTGATGACAGGAATGCAAGCCAGAGTATATCCACAGCTGCGCCCGCGATAACTCCGGCGCAGGCGCCGTAATAGTTAAAGCGTCTCCAGAAAAGCGAGAGAATAACCACAGGGCCAAAGGCAGCACCGAAAATACCCCAGGCATTTTCCACCAGATTCATAATAGCCTGAGCTCCTGCTCCGTTTGAGGATGCAATAAGGTATGCTATAACTGCAATTACAATTACAGCCACACGGCCCATATTAAGCACCTCTCTGTCTCCTGCATCTTTACGCAGAAGCGGCTTATATATATCAGAGGTAAATGAGCTTGATGCAACTAACAGCTGGGAATCTGCCGTTGATACCGATGCGGCCATGATTGCAGCCAGCAGGAGTCCGGCAACTGCAGGCGGGAAGTAATGCCTTGCCATGGCTATGAATACAGTCTTCTGTGCTCCGACGCTCAGCAGCTCCTCGCCCATAACTATACGTGCAAAGAGTGCCATGATGCAGGCTGCTCCAAGCGAAAGTATAACCCAGACTATAGCAACCGTTGCTGATTTCCTTATCATGGACGGCTTCTCTATGGACATGAATCTGATTATAATGTGCGGCATTCCGAAATATCCGAGTCCCCAGGCAAGTCCTGATATTATGTCCTGCCAGGAAGCATCAAAAAGTCCCGTTCCGAAAGCACAGGTTACAACTGCTCCTCCTGCATCGGTATACTGATACACCTCCTGCAGCCTGCTCATATCAAGCTGCTCAGTTGCAGCAACAATGATTGGAACTGCAAGCAGTGCAATAAGCATCAGTATGCCCTGGAAGAAGTCCGTCCAGCACACAGCCTTAAATCCGCCAAGGAAGGTATAGCCGATAATGATAAGTGCAAATATGATCATCGCAGTATGCTGGCTCATCTGAGGGAACAGCGTTGTAAATACCGATGTTCCGGCAACAAATGCGCTTGCAACATATACCGTAAATGCGATAAGGAATATCACTGCACATATAACCTGCAGCGTTTTGTTCTCAGTTGCAAATCTGTTTGTAAGATACTGCGGAAGTGTTATTGCATCCCCGGCAGCCTTTGAGAATTTCCTGAGTCTTTTCGCACAGAATATCCAGTTTGCGGCCGTTCCGAGTGCAAGTCCCACTCCAATCCAGATCTGGCCGAAGCCGAAGGCAAGTATGGAGCCTGGGAGTCCCATCAGCAGCCATGCTGACATATCTGAGGCCTGTGCCGACATAGCGGTAACCCAGGGGCCCATGGAACGTCCTCCGATGAAGTAGTCCTCCTGATCCTTATTTCCGCCGTTAAAATAGAAAATAAGGCCTACAAAAAACAGTATTATAAAGTAGGCTAAAAATACTATGATCTCTGCATTAAACATATAAGATATTCCTTTCAGGATATTCCGGCAGGCTCAGCCGCCTGCTGTCAGTCTCTTGCCGATCCAAACTCAGAAAGCTCCAGGCCTTCATTACGGTCAAGCACCATCTTAACACTCCACTCATGTGCAAAGAGCAGCAGCGGATTGCCCTTAAGATCCTGAACCTTTTTCATATCGCTGGTTCCCTGAATCCTGTCGACATCAACATTTTCAGGATTATCTATCCAGCGTACATACTCATACGGAAGCTGCTCGAGCTTAACCTCAACGTTATACTCATTCCTGAGGCGATACAGAAGAACCTCAAACTGCAGCACACCTACGACTCCGACTATGATTTCCTCCATGCCGGAATTAATCTCCTGGAATATCTGTATAGCTCCCTCCTGTGCAATCTGCATAACTCCCTTAAGGAACTGCTTGCGCTTCATGGTGTCAATCTGGCGCACTCTTGCAAAATGCTCCGGGGCAAAGGTCGGAATACCTGCATACTTAAACTTTTTATTTGAGACGCAAAGTGTATCTCCTATGCTGTAAATGCCGGGATCAAAGACACCTATAATGTCTCCTGCATAGGCCTTCTGAATAATCTGACGCTCGTCTGCCATCATCTGCGTCGGCATGGTGAGACGTATCTTTTTTTCGCCCTGAACATGGTTGACCTCCATGCCGGCCTCGTATTCGCCTGAGCAGATGCGCATAAATGCAACCCTGTCTCTGTGTGCCTTGTTCATATTTGCCTGGATCTTAAATACAAAGGCAGAAAATCCCTCTTCCACGGGATCAATAATTCCCTGATCGCTCATACGCGGAAGCGGCGGAGTTGTCATCTTAAGGAAGTGCCTGAGGAAGGGCTCTACTCCGAAATTGGTCAGTGCTGAGCCGAAAAATACGGGACTGAGCTTTCCATGCAGTACCTTATCAAGATCCAGCTCATCTGCTGCACCGTCAAGCAGCTCTATGTCCTCCTGAAGCTTATCATAGTTGATAAAGCCTACTGCATCCTTAAGTGCCGGATCATCTATCGAATACTCGTGCGTCTCAAGCTCTTTTGCTCCGCCCATCTCAGCCTTAAAGGTGATGACCCTCTGTTCATCACGCTCGTATACGCCCTTAAAGTTCTTGCCGCAGCCTATAGGCCAGTTTATCGGGCAGGTATGTATGCCAAGCACATCCTCGATCTCCGAAAGAAGCTCGAACGGATCTCTTGCCTCACGGTCAAACTTGTTTATAAAAGTAAATATCGGTATACCACGCATGACACAGACCTTGAACAGCTTGATTGTCTGTGCCTCAACACCCTTTGAGCCGTCTATAACCATGACTGCAGAATCTGCAGCCATAAGCGTACGGTAGGTATCCTCCGAGAAATCCTGATGTCCCGGAGTATCAAGAATATTGATGACATTGCCGTCAAATTCAAACTGCATGGCCGATGAGGTAACAGAGATTCCCCTCTCCTTCTCTATCTCCATCCAGTCTGATACCGCATGCTTTGCAGCCTTTCTGCCCTTGACGGTTCCGGCCAGATTAATGGCTCCTCCGTAGAGCAGGAATTTTTCTGTCAGCGTGGTCTTACCTGCATCCGGGTGCGAAATAATCGCAAATGTTCTTCTCTTTTCTATCTCTTCTCTTAAATTACTCATTTATCCTTCCGCACCCCTGCTCATCTTTATTGAGCTCATAGAGTCTGAGCATTCCCTTCATAAGGAGTGCATCATCTCTGACTATTCTGTCTGCATGTCTGCAGTGCTGTACAACAAATCTGGCCATGCCGCCCGTGGCAACAATATTGCACTTCTCGCCAAGCTCTGCCTCGATTCTGTCAATGATTCCGTCCACCTGTCCTGCGTTGCCGTAAATGATTCCGCCTCTTATGCAGTGTACGGTATTCTGAGATATCACATGTCCGGGATCCTCAAGGCTAATTTCAGGAAGCATGGCAGTATTGCTGATAAGAGCATCAAGACTGGTCTTCATACCCGGCATGATTGCTCCGCCGTTATACTCTCCGTCTCTGTCTACCATCGTAATAGTCGTAGCTGTTCCCATATTAACGCTTATACACGGAGCCTGATAATAATGATATGCGGCCTCCATTCCAACTATAAGATCAGGACCGATGCCCTTAGGATACTGAAATTTATGCAGACCTATATCCATCTTCATATTGCAGTTTACAATGACCGGCTGTACGCCTATGGCCTTTCTTACTGCAGTCTCCACAACCCCCGTAAGCGATGGTACGACAGATGACAGTATCGCACCGTCAATGCTTTCAGAAGGAATATGATGAAAATTAAGCACAGCCTGTATATCCTGACCGTATTCAAGACTTGACTTGTGCTTATCTGTTGTAACTCTCTCTTCTATTATATTGTCAATGGTATCAACAACACCTATCTTGATGTTTGTGTTGCCCATATCGATTGCGAGTATCATCGGATTCCATCTCCTTATTTCTTATTATTTGATATCTGTTTAGCACCTTCCGTATTTCAGTATGAATTGACTGCTTGCAGGCAAATCCATACTGAAATACGGAAGGCGGCCAAGGCTCGAAGAGCCTCTGGACAGCCGCATCGAGGATTTGCGAAGCAAATTCGAGATGTGGGCTAAACAGTACATTATTTATTATTTGTACACCCGTATCGAGGATTTGCGGAGCAAATTCGAGATGAGTGCTAATCAGTTACATTAATTTATTATTCGTACAGCAACATCGAGATCTGCGGAGCAAATTCAAGATGGGTACTGAATAGATACTTCTCCTGTATGAAATAATGTCAGATTCAAAAGGTTTTTGTCATTGACTGATACCGGACTGCTCCGTGCTTCATGTTTCTTAAAGCTCTAAAAACTCAGGTATGT
>CAVALT010000166.1:0-4429 GCA_963589455.1 Clostridiales bacterium | reverse complement strand
TCCAGCATCTTAGCAGTAAATGCCACAGCTGTTACAAGCATTAAAAGGAACAGTACTGTTATAATTTTTCTTAGTTTCAGGGTCATATAATATCCTGTCTTAATTTCTTATGCTGCCGGGACAAACGCATTTAACCCCAACAGCATATCCTATCTGATCTCAATATAATCCTCAGGCTCAGCTATACCCTCTCTGCTTCCGGCCGCCTTCAGCCATTCCGCTGACAGAGTTGTACCGCCGTAAGGCTTAAGCTCGTGATCCGGAAGCATTTTGTTCAGAATATCCATGCTTCCCTCTGTCAGAATAACAGAGTACTCTTTTTTATCATCAAGGGCTTTGCCGTCTGCCAGTATATCCTTTAAGACAAATCCGTTATCCTTCTTCTCTGCAATAAGCTTCATGCCTGATGCTATCGGAAGCTCATATTTATTTTCCGGATAAAAGATCCCGTAAGAATCTGACAGATAGAGCTCTGCAAGCTCCCTGAGCTGTGCTCCGCTCAGGCTTTCAAGATACAGCGGTGTTGTCGAAGGCCTGTTTCCTATCATGAGCCCCAGCCTCTTGTCTGTGCACGCACCCTTATAGATTGAGGATGTAAAGTAATAGTACGGTGCAAGGGCAAAATCCGCTCCGATTGCTTTTCTTACTGACGTAAGGATTACGGATGCCGCATCCCGGCCGCCTCTGTCATTAAGCGCCAGAGAGTACGTTTTATCGAAGCTCACAGCTGTATCGTCCTCCGCAGCAGGACTGCTGTTGATAGCGCTTCGAAAGGCCTCATAAGCCTCATCCGCATCCATAGTTCCTGTCAGGAGTCCGCTGACAGCCTCCTTGCTCGCTGCAAATGACTTTTGGGCTGCATAGCGTATATAATAGTCATTATTATATATTTCATCCTCAAGTCCTGCCATGTCATCCGTAATAGAGTCAACGCCCATGTTAAAGGAAATTACGCTGCCTCCGTCGGCAATGAGTCTCTGCCCCTCCTCAGAGATCATACATTCAAGCACCTTCATAGCTGTCTCCAGCTTGTCTGCGTTATTTTCCAGCTCCTTGTTAAAGGCAATATGCAGAGAGGGGGTCATGTAAATGAAGCCCTCCTCCGAGGTCTGCGAAAAATACGGCAGCCTGACAAGCTCTGCATCCATCAGCTCCTGACACTGCCTGAAATTAACAGGTGAGCCATGAAACATAGCAGCCTTTCCATCAGTAAAAAGCTGCATTGCAGCCGATGTGTCAAGCTCCAGATCAGCTTTTGTAAAATGTGTATCCTTAAGAAGGACTGCGGTTTCCGAAAAAATACGCTTCCACATTGCATCATCAAACGGAATGTCGCCCTCAGAACTTTCCGCACTATTCCTCCAGGCAATGCCGTCAAGACCTGTCAGCTCTCCTATGCCTCCTGCCTGAATCATCTCATGGCTCGACCAGTCCTCTGCAAGATCAAGGGCATAAGGCTTTATCCCCTTATCATGGAAAAGCTGGCAGGCCTTCGCATATTCCCTGTAATTCTGAGGAAGCTCTATGCCAAGGCTGTCAAACAGGGTCTTATTTGCAATGATAGTCTGAGGTATGCCGCAGACAGGCAGCCAATTGATCTCTCCGTCACTGTTTTTATAATACTGAAGTGCATAAGAGGAATACTCTGATACAACGTCATAGGCGGAAAAGTCCATCAGATACGGCTTCAAATCCCTTGCATCCGTTCCTGAAAAGCGTCGGACCGTTATAATATCCGGAAGCTCGCCATTTTCTGCAAGATAGCTGTACAGATCTGTATCGTTGTTGCCTGAGATAAACTCAATATCCTCATCCGGCAGCTGATCATATATGTATGGTGTGATATTCTTTAAAAGATCTACATCCCACAGGTATACTGTAAGCTTATCATCGGCCTCTACCGTGCTGCCGCTCTTCTGTCCGCATCCCGTTATAAGTGCTGCTGCCAAAAGCACGGCTGCTGCTGCCACAAGACAGTGTGTCATCCTCCTCATAGTACATTTGTCCCACTCTTTCTTTATTTCACCCTAAAAAGCACTGCCCGAACAGAAACAGACAGTGCGCCCTTTAAATGCAAGGAAAAGTGCAGCTGGCTGCCATCTTACAGGCCCTGTAGCTTTGCGTCTCAGCCTTTCGACTGATTTGCCGATGTATTCTATCTGTTCAGCACCATATCACTGCATCGCTTTGCGATGCGTGATGTGGCGGTTCAGAGGCGCTCCGCGCCTTGACCGCCACCGGAAAAAGCTATGAAATGCTTTGCCGAGCAAGCTCTGCCGGGCATTTCATAGCTTTTTCCAGTGATACCGAACAATTACATGATACCACAGTTTATTTCAATGTATACACAAAAACGACATTATTCTGAGCTGAAAATAAAAAATCTGCATGGAAATGCTGATTTAATCAGCATTTCCTAAAAAAGCTGCCGTAGCCTGATATCCACTATCAGGTACAGCAGCTTTTATTAATCCAGATTTACACCCGCCCAGCATTCCAGCCTCATACAGAATGGAATCTTAGCGGCTGAGGTAGGAATGCCGGACATTCGTCCGAATATATTTACTTTCTCACTATCCTTGCCGTAACACGGTGCGGCAGGCAGACTATCGGCTGATCCGGCACTGAAATACGGCCGGTTTCCACGCATATCTTATCCGGACAGTCTGCCTCAACGCAGTAGAGCTCCACATTGCCCTCGGCATTCTTATTGATTATGAACACATTTTTTCCGCCGTTATAGCCCTTTATATCCACCGAGACCGGAAGCGTAAGACGGCTTAGGTTCTCCGAATATACCTCTTCATCGTCTACGGTAATAACCACGCTTTCGTCTGACGGCAGTCCGTTTCCGAACAGGCTCTCCCTGCTCAGCCTTCCGCTTGCAAATATAAACCACAGTGCGGCAGCTGCAAGCAGAACAGCTATGAGTATAAGGTCATTTCTCAGCTTGCGGCTCATCATCTGTAAAATGCGCAGAAGGCCTTATAGGTATGATAAATATCAAGCTTGGAGGTTATCTCAAACGGAGCATGCATCGCCAGCACCGGAACGCCGAGATCCACGGTATCAACATCCATATCTCCCATAAACATGGCGATGGTTCCTCCGCCTCCCTCGTCTACCTTTCCAAGCTCACCGATCTGCCATATGACATTTTCCTTCTCCATACAGCTTATAACCTTGTACATGGTCTCCGCCGAAGCATCATTAGAGCCTGATTTACCTCTTGCTCCGGTATACTTTGTAAGCACCGGACCATGGCCTAAAAGACTTGAATTGCGCTTATCAAATACATCTGCGAAGGTCGGATCATAGGCTGCATTGACATCTGAAGAAAGGCAGGTCGAATGTCTGTAGACATTTCTGCTTTCTGCACCGAAGGTCTTGCAGAGATCCTCTACAAAATGATGCAGTGCCTTGGAGGCCATGCCTGTATTGCCCTCTGAGCCTATCTCCTCCTTGTCGGTAAGCACGGTAACGGTTGTGTATTCCGGATTGCTGATCTCAAAGGCCGCCTTTATCGCTGTATAGGCACATACCTTGTCATCCTGTCCGTATGCACCGACAAGTGATCTGTCTAAGCCTATGTCTGTTGCCTTAACAGCAGGTACAAATTCAATCTCTGCTCTTGTGAAGTCCTTCTCAGTCATGCCGAAGCGCTCGTTGAGAAGCTTAAGAGCATTGAGCTTAAAGGCCTCCTTTACCTCCTTGTCCTGGTAAGGAATATTGCCTATTATGATATTCAGCTCCTCGCCCTTAAGGCCCTCATTAAGAGTGCGCTTATTCTGCTTTGCTGAAAGGTGAGGAAGCAGGTCGGATATAACAAACTTAGGATCCTCTTCGGTCTCACCTACACAGATATCCACCTTTGTTCCGTCCTTAAGCATTACAACACCGTGCATGGCAAGCGGTGTTGTACCCCACTGGTACTTTCTGATGCCTCCGTAGTAATGAGTCTTGAAATATGCAAGCTCATCCTGCTCATAAAGCGGAAACGGCTTAAGATCCAGTCTCGGACTGTCTATATGTGCAATATTAAATCTGACTCCATCCTCAAGCGGCTTAGCTCCGACAGTTACAAGTATTATGTTCTTGCCCCTGTTTACATAATAGAATCTGTCTCCGGACTTATAGCTGCCGTCCTGCTCATAGGCCTTATAGCCCTCCTGCTCTGCAAGCCCCTTAACATAAGCGCAGCACTCGCGCTCGGTTTTCGAGGCATTCATAAAGGTCTTGTAATCCTCACAGAAGGCTATTGCCTTATCTGTATCCTCAGGTACCTGTCTGGCAATATGCTCAAACGAAAATCCCAGCTCCTCCTGGAGCTTTTTGCCCTTGTTCTTTTCAGCCATGTAAATGCTTCCTTCCTTATTTGTATCTGTTCAGCACCTTCAGTATTTCAGTATGAATTGACTGCTTGCAGGCA
>CAVALT010000165.1:0-4436 GCA_963589455.1 Clostridiales bacterium | reverse complement strand
TGACGATATCTGACTGCTGCCCGAATTTGAAGAGGAGCCTGTATTGCTGCTTGGCCCCTCCGAGCTTGCCGTACTGTTTCCACCCGGGCTGGCTGTTCCGCCAGGCGTACTGTCAGATGGCGACGACTGACTATGCGTGCCTGAAGCAGTTGTGCTCTCAGCCGTGTGGCTGTTAGGACCTGCTGATTCATTTCCTGAAGTCGTGCCTGTCTGACCGGTATTTGAACTGTGACCCGGATTAGCTGCCCCGTTAGCCGCAGTAGTTGATGATATCGGTCCATCTGCAGGCTCATCGGATTCCTCCGGATCTCCTGGTGACACATCATCAGTTGAAAGCTCTGTCGGTCTTGCCGCTGATGTCTCCTTTATCACATTGCCCTCTGAATCAGTTGGATAGATAACCTTGCCTGAAGAATCAGTAGGCACTACAATATTGCCCTCCGAATCTGTCGGATAGATATAATTGCCATCCTCATCGACTCCGATAGTGGACTTGCTGTTCTTGGAGGAGGTCTTGCTGCTCTCCTCTGCATCCTCCTCTGCCGGAGACTTTGTTTCTGCCGGAGTTTTCTTCTTCTGGATAACTCCTCCGTCAGTAGATACCGACTCTATGACCTTGCCTTCCTTGTATTTGCCCGAATCCGACTTGATCTTGTCGCTTATGCTGAGCACCGCACTCGACGGAGTATAATTGGTATCTCCAAACAGGAACTCGTGAAGCTTGACAACATTAGATTCCAGGGTGGTAGGTACTACACAGTCGCCCTTGCTTCCGATATTGGCGTCACCTCTTGACCACGGGAATCCGCCGGTATCAGCAATATTATACTGCGTGATATGCTGTGCCATATCTATGGCCTCTCCGAAATCAATATTGGTTGCTACCTGCGGGAAGCATACCACCATTATATTGTTAAGCACTGAGAAGCCTGCTGTCTTGGCCTTGGCAAATGCCGCCTTAAGTATATTTCTCTGACGCTCTGTACGTGCAAAGTCATTATCCATATAACGGAGACGTCCGTATGCTACGGCCTGAACACCGTCGAGATGCTGCTCACCTGTGTGAGTAAGCTGAACCGAGCCTATCTTTGTAACCTTAACGGTTTCCGTTATATAAGCGTTGATATAATAGAGCTCAGCCTTTGAAATCGGTATATTGTCAACACCGCCGAGGATATTGATTCCGTCCGCAACAGCCTTCCAGTTAAAGGCCACATAGTGCTGTATATTAAGATCCAGGTTCTTATTAAGTGCCGCAAGTGCCTGCTCGGGACCGCCTATCGCATAAGCCTGATTTATCTTATTATATGAATTCTTATCCGATATATTCAGATAGGTATCTCTGAATACCGAAACTATCTTGATGTCTCCGGTATCCTTATTGATGCTCACTACCATGATAACATCGGAGTTGATGCCTCTCTCAACCACGCTGCTGCCGCGGCTGTCAACACCGAATACCGCAATATTCCAGTAGCCCTCCATCTCCTTCTTCTTCTCGACTGAGATGTTGTTGTTCTCTACTGCCTCTATCCTTACCTCCGGTCTGGCTATAAGATTCCAGGTTCTCAGGAGATAGCCGTATACAAATATCGCCGCCAGGGTAAACAGCTCCAGAACAGAGCAGATGATAATCTTTCTGATCCGTGATTTTTTCTTATTTTCCTTATCCCTGGCATATTTTCTGCCGTCTATGCTGGTATCAGCTGTATTGAGCTCTCTGGGAGATTTGCGGCCGCCTCGTCCGCGGCCAGTTCCTGACGATGCTGTGCCGCCGCCATAAACGGCATCATCCAGCTCTGCCTTTCCTCTGCCCCGGCTTCTTCTGTCTGAATCAGCTGATGAAGCCTGAGACTGTCCAAGCTGTCCTGCTGCCTGCTGCCTGCTGCCGTGTGGGCTTCTGCTGCCTGCACTGCTGTCCGGTGCAGACTGTATATCCTGCGGCTGTGCACCTCTCCTGCTCTGAGCAGCACCGTTTCCGGCAGCTTCACTGCTCTGCTGAGGCCTGTGGTCATTATCACCTGAGCCTGCAGAATAATCGGGCTGTACGCCATGAGAATCCGGTGTTCCTGACAGAAAGGATGTGTTGTATATCCTGTCCTCCATGTCCAGGCTCTCGAATATGTCATCGGAAGCCGGTGCATATGAATATGAGCCGGACTCTGACTGCGCATCGCCCGGACTGCCGGAAGCCGGGCCTTCTGTACTTCCTGTACCTGTACCCGCTGTTCCCGATCCCTCTTCTATCTCGAGGCTCTCAAATATATCGTCATCAGTATGCATTCTTGAATCCCTTAAATATGGTCTGGAACAGGATCTTGATATCTAATCCGAAGGTCCAGTTCTCTATATAATACAGGTCAAAATCTATACGCTTGCGGATAGATGTATCTCCTCTGTATCCGTTAACCTGAGCCCATCCGGTTATGCCCGGACGGACCTGATGCTTGATCATATAGCGCGGAATCTCCTCCTTGAATTTCTCAACAAACTGCGGACGCTCGGGTCTTGGTCCTACAAGACTCATGTCGCCCTTCAGTACATTGAAAAACTGAGGCATCTCATCTATATTAAGTCTTCTTATAAATCTGCCGACCGGTGTAACTCTCGGATCACCCCGGGTAGTCCAGCGCGCAGCCTCCTCCTCAGGTGTCTGCACATACATGGAGCGGAATTTATACATATTAAACGGCTTGTTATGCAGACCGACTCTCTCCTGAGCAAATATAACCGGTCCCCTGCTTGTAAGCTTTACGGCAAGCATGGTGATAAGCATAACAGGACTGAATATTACAATTGCAAATGCCGCACCTGTAATATCTGTTATCCTCTTAAGTACGGCATTGAACGGATTGGTCAGCGGAACATGCCTTATATGCACTATCGGCAGTCCCTCAAGATCCTCTATATACGGCGTAGTCGGAATTATATTGTGATAATCCGGAATAAACATGGTATGCACTCCGGATTTCTCGCATATATTGACTATAGGCTCAAGATACATGTAATTCTGAAGCGGCAGCGTGACTACTATCTCGTCAAGCTCATTCTGCTCTATTATATTGCGCAGATCTGACAGATCGCCAAGCACCTCTACACCGTCAATAAAGCTGTGCTTCTCGAGTGAGTCGGAAAGCAGTCCCAGAATATGATATCCCCACTCCGGGTTGGCCCTGTTCTTTTCGATAAAGCCCTGTGCGGCTGCAGAATAGCCCACAAGTATCATGTGCTTCTGGTTAAAGCCCTTTGCCCTCAGCCTGTGCAGTGCATTTCTCAGAAGATTTCTGAACACAGTCTCCAGGCAGATGTTGATTCCGAAGAATACAACTATCATCCTTGTTGAGAAGTTCCTCAGATAGGGGCCCAGACCGGCATGGTTTCGTCCCGCAAACAGTATGAAGGTCACGAGCATAAGCCCGATAACATTAGCCTTGCATATATTTGCAAGCTCTCTGCGCCGTGACTGTATGCGCTTTGGCGTATACAGATTAAAGATACCGTAGAGCAGTATATACATCGGTATCAGCACCGGCAGTGCTCTGAAATATATCGCTGCAGACAGAGCTCCGGGTGTGCCCTCAAGTCCTATCCTCAGTGTAATGACCAGATAAAATGCCAGTGCATAGGATATGCCTGTAACCAGTGCATCCAGAATTATATGCAGAAAATTTAATTTTGACTGATTGTTCTTAATCATTAAGTGACATTATACAATACACCTGTGTATTTTACATTTATATTTTCTTAAATTTCATCCTGTAAATGCGCACGGGTGCATACTGTATCCGTTTTCAGTCAGCAGACCTTCTTGCCCTGCGTTCCTTTTCCCTGAGCACCGTAGCCAGCTGCTTCTCAACATCCAGCTCAAGCTTATAGGGCTCGCCGGGCTTCTCCTTTGTCAGATCCCTCAGTGCAAAATTTGCCTTTCTGAGCGTGAGATTTGTATTATAATACGGATCTCCGTGCTCAAGTATGGCTCCCCAGTAATGAGCAAAGGTGGCAATCTCGGTATTAAAGCGCTGTACCTTTTCAGGCGTATCCTCAAGCCCTCTGGACTTTGACTCGTAGTGATGGAAGCTTACATAAGGATCATATACCACATATTTTCCGAGAGCTCTTACCTTCATGCACAGGTCGATATCATTGAAGGCTACTGCAAGCTCCTCTCTGAAGCCGCCTGCAGCAAGAAATACCTCTTTTCTGAGCATCAGGCAGGCAGCAGTAACGGCACTCAGCTCCTGAGTGCACATCATGCGGTGCATATAGCTGTTTTCCTTTTCATGCAGTCCTACAAAGGCTGCTCCGGCAATGCCTCCGAGTCCGACTATGACACCTGCATGCTGTATGGTATCGTCACCATACAGTAGTCTTGCTCCTACTGCACCGATCTCGCTGCGCGAAGCAAGTGCCGTCATCCTGGTTATTGACTCCGGTGC
>CAVALT010000164.1:0-4458 GCA_963589455.1 Clostridiales bacterium | reverse complement strand
CTTTTATGTTTTTATAGTATGGTTATGGGTTCCGTACAAGCTGACAACATACGATTGTGAATATTCGTATGTTTTTCTGCCATGGATATTAACGCAGATAGTTCTGATGTTTGCCATGTCAGTTTTGAATAAGCAGCTGATCAAAAGATATGCAGTCAAAATTGATCGAATGTTAAGGATGACGATAGTATTTTGGGCATGGCTTGTTCTTTCAGCCTGTATGTATGCATTTATTATTAAATTCCCGGTTATAAAATCGGCGGTAAGATACAGGTGCATAACTGTTTCGCAGAGTGTGCTTAAGGACAGTGCGGAGAACAAGCTTCCTGATATGCTGAAGGCTGCTGACAGCAATATAACAGAGGTCACGGTAAAGGCAGAAGAAAAAAAAGGAGAGCTAAATAAAGATAAGATTAAGTTTTATGAACTTCCAGAATACGGTCATGCGATAGATATTGAAGTCAGATGCAGGGAGCTCCCGTCCGGCAACCCGGCAGTATATATCAATAATATATATGAGGCTTTCTGTAAAAGCTACAGGAAGCTCATTTACACAAATCCAGCCGCATTAATTGTACTGCTGACGACGGATGATCCAGACAATTATTATGATATGGATCTTTCAGGAGCACAGCATTATATATATAATGACAGCGTAAAGCTGACGGTAGATATTGAGGATTCAATAAATGCATACGAGGCAGAGCTTGATTCAATCGGTGAGAAGCTGAGTTATATAAAGGATACCGGTATATCCAACAGCTGGCAGTATGTTGATGCTAATGATTATCTGGGCTTTATAGATCCTGATGGTGAGGATTATGCAGACCAGTTAAATGAAATTCATCCGTATATGAGGAAGGATGCGGATCTGAGCCATGTGTCGAAGTATGAAAATGATATTTATACTAAAGGCACAAAGCTCTGGGTAAAGGGCACTCTGATTACTGCAAGATCTGATTATATTCACGAATTAATAAAAAGCAGCAGCCACTCCGGATATAGTACTATCATAGAAAAGCAAAAAGAAAAAAATAAAAAGAAAAACAAGATTTCGTCGGGAAGCGGCTCGTCCTCCGGAAGCTCATCCTATGTGTATCACTCCAACAGCAGCGGCTGGGATTCCTATGATAAGGGATATTCAGACGTGGATGAGAACGGAGAATATGACGAATATCGTTACGATTGGGATGATGAGTATGCTGCAGGCGTTGATGATGCGATGGATGACAACCATGAATGGTATTGATAAAAAGATTGTGGTAATATACGCACATGGATAAAAATACGGATGCTTTGCATTTACAGGCAGAAAATAAGGATAAAAGAAATAATAGCAGCACTAATATCGCAGGAGTCTCAGAGCATGACAGAAGCAGACAGAGCGAGGTGCTGCTGATTATACCGGCTTATAATGAGGCCGGCAATATAGAGAGGGTGGTTGATGAGCTTATTGCTGACTACCCTCAGTTTGACTATGTGGTGGTTACTGACGGCCCGACTGACGGAACAGACAGGATATGTGCCTACAGGAACTATAATACAGTATTTCTTCCTGAAAATATGGGTCTCACCAGGTGCTTTCATAACGGCATGCTTTATGCTGACAGGATGAATTACAGATATGCCGTGCAGTTTGACGGCGACGGTCAGCACAGACCTGAATATATAGAGGCCATGAAGCGCAAGGCAGATGAGGGCTATGATCTGGTCATGGGCTCAAGGTTCATAGGCCTTGATAACCATATGAATGCGGCAAGAAGTCTTGGCTCTCACATCATCAGATTTGCAATATGGCTTAAAACCGGAGTGAGGGTAACGGATCCCACCTGCGGCTTAAGACTCTATGACAGGAAGCTTATAAGGATGTTCGCAGAGCATACGGACCTGGCTCCGGAGCCTGATACTGTTGCAAGGCTTATAAAGCACGGGGCAAGAGCGGCAGAGGTGCCGGTCAAGGTAGCAGACAGAGAAAACGGTGAGTCTTATCTTAAACCTGTAAAGGCGGCAAAATATATGCTGAGGATGATAAGCTCAATACTTCTGGAGCGTCAGACGTGATGCCGCAGCCTAATACAGTTAAAAAGGATTATTTCTGGAACACCGTGGGAAGCGGTATATATGCACTGTCCTCGATGTTCCTGGCATTTGCAGCCATGCAGCTTGCAGGCCCTGAGGAGGGAGGAGTGTTTGGCTTCGGCTTCTCCACCTTCGGACAGCAGATGTTTATCATTGCATATTTCGGTATCAGGCCGTTTCATATCACGGATTCCTCATACGAATACAGCTATGATAATTACAGGAGCTTAAGACGCATTACCGCATTTTCAGCTGCGGCGGCAGCTGCAGCATATCTGCTGTTAATGTATGCGGCGGGCAGCTACAGCCTGCATAAGGCATTAATTGTTTTTCTGCTTGCACTCTATAAGATATCTGACGGGATTGCAGATTTGTACGAGTCTGAATGTCAGCGCTGCGGCGTACTGTGGATAGGCGGAAAGGAGCTTGCGCTCCGCACGGTACTTGCATCGGCGGTGCTTATTGTCGTAATGGCCTTAAGCAGGAATGTGTTTGCAGCCTGCACTGCGGCTGTGCTTGTCCAGTACGGATGCATAATCGGGTTTAAGCTTTATACTGAAAAGCATGTATTTCACACGGCAGCTTCGGCGAATTCGGCGAAGCCTTCAGCAACAGTCTCCGAGGCGGACATGGCCGCAGCAGGAAAAGCCTGTGCTGCAGGAGAAGATGCAGAAATCCGCAATGTAAGGCCCGTCCGCAGACTTGCCGGCAGCACGGTGCTGCTGTTTCTCTCGGTATTCGTTGATTTCTATATATTTTCCGCTGCAAAATATGCCATAGACAGTCTGCTTACCGATGCAGACAGCGGCGTATTCAACATACTTTTCATGCCTACCTCAGTCATATACCTGGCTGCAAATTTCATAATCAAGCCGTATATGACCAGGCTTTCAGCAGTTTATGAGGCAGGAGATCATTCAGAGTTCAGTGCAGTGCTGAGGAAGCTTAAATACGGAGTCCTCCTGCTGTCTGCTCTTGCACTTGCCGGAGCTGCGCTGCTCGGAAAGCCCGTGCTCATGCTGCTCGAATATCTGCTTGGCTCAGGCTATGATGGAGTATTCAGCTCGAAGTGGCTTATATTCGTGCTCATCATACTTGGAGGCTGTTTCTACGCTCTTTCCAATCTCTATTATTATATACTTATCATAATGCGCAGGCAGAAGCTGATATTTGAGATATACTGTGCTGTTGCTGTAATTGCATTTATCTTAAGCAGACTGGCCGTACAGCATTTCGGACTTATGGGAGCTGCTGCAGTATATCCCTGCTATATGCTTGCAGGAACTCTGTGCTTTGCATTAAGCTGCAGGCATGAGCTTAATCTATGGAAGAAATCATGAGCTTTGACATTATAATACCGACATATAAGCCCGGGGAGAAATTCCTGAGGCTTTTTGATATGCTGCAGAAGCAGCAAAGACCCTACGGCAGGCTGATTCTTATCAATACCGAGCATGAGCTGATGAGTGAGGAAATCAGGAGGATTGTGCTTTCGGATAACAGGACTGTTCTTAAGGATATAAGTGCCGATGAATTTGACCATGCTGCAACAAGAAGCCTCGGAGTAAGCCTTTCGGATGCGGATGCATTTATATGCATGACAGATGATGCGGTGCCTGCAGACGAATTTCTTACCATGCGGCTGACAGAGGGTCTTGAATCCACGGGCACGGCAATGTGTTATGCGAGACAGCTTGCAGCAGAGGATGCGGATGAGGCTGAGAAATACGTAAGAGCATTTAATTATCCTGCGGGCAGCTGCGTGAAATGCAGCAGGGATACAGAGAGGCTTGGAATTAAGACATACTTTGCCTCGGATGTATGCTGTGCGTATAACAGAGAGATATTTGACAGACTTGGAGGCTTTATCGATAATGCCGTCTTTAATGAGGACATGATATATGCAGCGGCAGCGGTCAGGGCCGGCTTCTGCATAAGATATGAGGCAGAGGCATGCGTGATTCATTCACATAATTATACGGCAGTGCAGCAGCTGCACAGAAATTTTGATCTCGGGATGAGTCAGAGACAGCATCCGGAGGTGTTTGAAGGCTTAAGCTCTGAGGGAGAGGGGCTTAGGCTTGTCAGGGGAGTGATAAAGCATCTCGCAGGGCAGGGAAGAGCAGCTGATATCCCGGTATTTGTCTGGAGAACTGGCTTCAGATACCTGGGCTACAGGCTCGGGAAACGCTATGACAGGCTGCCGAAGGGACTTGTCAGGGCACTTGCAATGAATAAGCGCTATGTCGACAGGATGTACAGAGAATCTGACACAGCAGCAGGTAAAAACTGAGGAAAATGCTGATTAAAGCGTTTTCCTCGCCGGATTTGCGCTGCGAAGCAGCAAATCCTTCTGTGAATCTGTGCAATCAGCCGGAG
>CAVALT010000163.1:0-4494 GCA_963589455.1 Clostridiales bacterium | reverse complement strand
TAAGGAAACGCTGATTAAAGCGTTTCCTCCGCCGGATTTGCGCTGCGAAGCAGCAATTTCGCCTGCAAATCCGTGCGATCCAGCGGAGCTTTTAAGGAAATGCCGATTAAATCAGCATTTCCTTACAGCGTTGCTGCCATTACGGCTTTAATAGTGTGAAGTCTGTTTTCCGCTTCATCAAATACTATAGACTGCGGACCCTCAAATACCTCATCTGTCACCTCAAGAGCATCATATCCGAATTTCTCGTATATTTCTCTTCCTACTGCGGTGCCGAGATCATGATAAGCCGGCAGACAGTGCATAAATCTGCACTGCGGACCTGCATTGTCCATAACAGCCTTGGTTACCTGGTAAGGCATCAGATCATTAATACGCTCAGCCCAGATTTCATCAGGCTCACCCATGGATACCCAGACATCAGTATAAACGACGTCTGCATTTTTAGTTGCCTCCATCGGATCCTCAATAAATTCAAGCGTTGCACCATTTTCCGCTGCTATAGCACGGCACTTTTCTACAAGCTCTCCGTTCTGGAAATACTTCTTCGGAGCACAGGATACAAAATGCATGCCCATCTTTGCACAGCCTATCATAAGTGAATCGCCCATATTGTAGCGTGCATCGCCCATGTACACGAGCTTGATGCCCTTAAGCCTTCCGAAGTGTTCTCTGATGGTAAGGAAATCCGCAAGAATCTGTGTCGGATGATATTCATTTGTCAGTCCGTTCCATACCGGGACACCCGCATAATGCGCAAGCTGCTCAACTATCTCCTGACCATAGCCACGGTACTCTATGCCGTCAAACATGCGTCCGAGCACCCTTGCAGTATCAGGTATCGACTCCTTCTTGCCCATCTGTGAGCTGCCGGGATCCAGAAATACCGGATGAACCCCAAGATCAGCTGCGGCGATTTCAAACGAGCAGCGTGTTCTTGTAGATGTTTTCTCAAAAAGCAGAGCAACATTTTTGCCCTCATGCAGCTTATGCAGTATGCCTGCCTTCTTCTTTGCCTTAAGATCTGCTGCAAGATCTATGAACTCAAGTATCTCGTCAGGAGTAAAGTCCAGAAGCGTCAAAAAATTTCTTCCCTTAAGTGACATAGTATAATATATTCCCTTTTCTGTCTTAGCGATTATCAAAAAACTGCCGGGGCCGCATGGCTTTAAGGCTTTAACCCTGCCCGGTCCATAGTCCCTTCTCAGAATTATGAACCATGCTGCAGCTGCTTCAGCTTTATTTACCTGCAGGCCTCCATTATAACCTCTGCGGCCTCCTTAAGCAGCGGCATCGGTATATTAAGAGCCGGAAGGAGTCTGAGCTTATCCTTGGCCGTGAGGCAGAGTACTCCGTGCTCCATGCAGAGCTTAAGCACCTCTCCTGCAGGCTTTACAGTCTCAAGTCCTATCATGAGTCCCATGCCGCTGACTGCCTTTATGCCCTCAGCCTTTCCGAATATATCAAAAAGATATGCACTCTTCTCCCTTACCTCTGCAAGAAGCTTGTCATCTATCCTGCTTACAATGCTGACTGCTGCCGCACAGCTTACCGGATTGCCTCCGAAGGTTGAGCCGTGATCACCG
Organism: Clostridiales bacterium; assembly: GCA_963589455.1. Lineage (GTDB taxonomy): Bacteria > Bacillota > Clostridia > Lachnospirales > Lachnospiraceae > Avilachnospira. The sequence continues at coordinate 2,908 of CAVALT010000163.1, read as the reverse complement.
TAGCTGAACACATCCTTTACCTTTTCTCCGAGCAGCACTGCGCCGATAGGCAGTCCGCCTGCAAGTCCCTTGGCTGTAGATACCACATCAGGCATTATTCCGTAGCTCTGATATGCATACATATATCCGCTTCTGCCGTTTCCGCTCTGAACCTCATCGATTATAAGCACTATATCCTGCTCCTTACAGAGCTCGGCAGCGCCCTTTACGAAATCTGCATCCAGCGCCTTGACTCCGCCCTCACCCTGTATGACCTCCATCATGACAGCAGCTGTTTTATTATCAGATACTGCCTTCTTAAGTGCATCAAGGTCATTGGCCGGAGTATGCACAAAGCCCGGTGTCAGCGGCTGAAACAGCTCATGAAAATGATCCTGTCCCGTAGCAGCAAGAGTTGTAAGAGTTCTTCCGTGGAAGCTGTTCTCCAGAGTTATGATTGTATAATACTCAGGTCCCTTCTTCTCAGCCGCATACTTTCTGGCAGCCTTGATTGCACCCTCGTTAGCCTCTGCTCCGGAATTGCCGAAGAATACCTTCTTCATGCCTGACTTTTTGCAGAGCAGCTCGGCAAGCTTTGCACACGGCTCTGTATAGTAGAGGTTGGACATATGCTGTACCTTGCCTATCTGCTCGATAACAGCCTTCTGCCACTCATCATCTGCTATTCCGAAGGCAGTAACACCAATGCCTGAGCCCATATCTATATAGCGTCTGCCGTCCGCATCATATACCTCCGAGCCCTTGCCGTGGTCTATAACAATAGGAAAGCGCTTGTATGTCGATGCTATATATTCATTGTCCGTACTGAAAATGTCCATCATTTATCCCCCTTATAGTACTCGGGTTCATTTTCGCCGAGTATGGCTGTGCCGATGCCCTTATCGGTAAATATCTCAAGCAGCAGACAATGCGGTGTGCGTCCGTCCATGATATGCACTCTCGCTACGCCGCTCTCTACTGCATCAACGCAGTTGTTGAGCTTAGGCAGCATGCCTCCGCCCATTACTCCGCTGTCAATCAGCTTCTTTGCCTCCTCAAGATGAAGCTCTGAGATGAGGGAGGACTTATCCTCAAAATCTCTGTATACACCCTCAACATCAGTGAGGAAGACAAGCTTTTCAGCCTTGAGTGCCTTTGCTACAGCGCAGGCAGCATCATCTGCATTGATATTGTAGCTTGTATAATTATCATCAAAGCCTATTGGGCATATGATAGGCAGAAAGTCCTTCTCAAGAAGATCATATACGATCTTGGGATTGACCTCTGTAACATTTCCCACAAAGCCTATATCCTTGCCGCCTGAAAGCTTTTTCTCGCACTTTAAAAGTCCGCCGTCCTTGCCGCTGATGCCGACTGCCTTGACTCCAAGCTCTCCTACGAGCTGAACAAGACTCTTGTTGACCTTATTCAGTACCATCTCCGCAATCTCCATGGTCTCGGCATCCGTAACCCTGAGGCCATTTACAAATTCAGGAGTCTTGCCTACCTTAGCTATCCAGCTGCTTATCTCCTTGCCGCCGCCGTGAACGATGACAGGCTTAAAGCCGGCCAGCTTTAAAAATACTGCGTCCTGTATGACCATGCGCTTAAGATTATCGTCTGCCATGGCAGATCCGCCGTACTTGATCACTATTATCTTTCTGTTGAATCTCTGAATATAGGGAAGTGCCTCTATCAGCACTTTGGCCTTTTCAAGGCTTGTAAGATTCGGCATTGCTTATTATTCCTCCGTATCGTGCAGGACTCCGGCTCCAATATGTCGGGTCCTGAATCAGTATACTGCTGCTGTGCAGATTCATGCAGTTAAACTGCCGTGCGAATTATGTATCAATCATGGATAAGGCTTCCAAACTGCTTTATACCTGACTTCATTTTAGGAAAATGCTGATTTAATCAGCATTTCCTTAATTTTTAATAGGCCCGGCCCTATCCATTATTTCCTTATCCGGTCAGCTGCGGTAATCTCCGTTTATCTTAACATAATCATAGGTAAGGTCGCAGCCCCAGGCCGTTGCCTTTGCGCTGCCTGAATTAAGGCCTATAAGTATATCTATATCCTTTTCCAGCAGTATCTCCTTGGCCTTTTCCTCTGAGAACGGAACTCCTGCGCCGTTTTTGCATACCTCGATGGTGCCCTTGACTGACTTAAAGCTTACATCGATTCTGTCTACATCAACATCTGCACCGGAATATCCGATAGCACAGAGCACTCTGCCCCAGTTGGCATCAGCACCGAACATGGCTGCCTTGAGCAGTGAAGAGCAGATAACACTCTTAGCCACAGTCTTTGCTGTGTCCTCATCCCTTGCACCCTCAACTATGCACTCAAGCATCTTGGTTGCGCCCTCTCCGTCACCTGCTATGGTACGGCAAAGCTGCATGGTCACTGTATTAAGTGCCTCCATAAATACCTTAAAGTCGGCATCATCCTCGGTAATTGTTCTGTTGCCTGCGAGACCGTTGGCCATTATAGATACCATATCATTGGTCGAGGTATCTCCGTCTACCGAGATCATATTAAAGGTCTTCTGAACGTCGGTTCCGAGTGCCTTCTTAAGCATATCCGGGGAAATGCTTACGTCGCTTGTTATGAATACGAGCATGGTTGCCATATTCGGATGAATCATGCCGCTTCCTTTGGCCATGCCGCCGAGATGGCAGATTTTTCCGTCTATTTCAAACTCAACTGCTACCTGCTTCATTATCGTATCTGTTGTCATAATAGCAGCTGCGGCGTCATCATTTCCATTAGCTGAAAGACCACCTGCGAGCTCCGGTATAAAATCGGCGATAGGCTTTATATTAAGAGGCTGTCCTATAACACCTGTTGATGCGACAATAACATCCTCTGCCTTTATTCCGAGCTCTGCTGCAATAAGTGAGCTCATCTTCTCAGCTATCTCAATGC
>CAVALT010000162.1:0-4499 GCA_963589455.1 Clostridiales bacterium | reverse complement strand
GGCGGCGGACTTGACGCTATCACAGCTAATATTGTTCAGGTATCAGCAGAGGCTAAGGCTACAGGCGTAGGCCATGACATGCTCAGCCCGTACTCAGAGGTAGCAGGCGTTGCTACACTTCCTGTACAGCTTTATATCACACAGTGGATGCTCTGCGGCTTCACAACACTTGGTCTTCCTCAGTCAAATGTACGCTGCCTTGCATATAAGGATACAAAGTCAGTACATCAGGCTATGATTTACGGAACTATTGTCTGCGGTGCCATGATGGTCGGCATGCATCTTATCGGTGTTCTTTCAAGAGGCGTACTTACAGCACTTCCGGACGGAGCTTCAACAGACGCAGTTATTCCTACAGTTATTGTTGAGTACATGCATCCGCTTGTTGCAGGTCTTGTTATAATAGGACCTCTTGCCGCAACAATGTCAACTATATCATCACTCCTTATCGCAGGCTCATCTGCAATTGTTAAGGATATGTATCTTCATTATAAGGAGAGCAAAAATGAGGAGGTTGATCAGAAGTTTGTAGGAAAGATTTCCATAGCTGTAACAGGTATTATGGGTATCGCAGCCATCCTCATGGCTATTTATCCTCCGGACATCATCGTGTGGATTAACATGTTCTCCTTCGGCGGTCTGCAGACTGTATTCTTCTGGACTCTGCTCTTCGGTATGTTCTGGAAGAAGGCTAACAGCAGCGGAGCTGTCATAGGTGCAATCGGAGGTCTTGCAGTTTACTGCGTAACCATGGCCTTCGGAATCAAGCTCAGCACCTTCCATAATATCATTCTCGGAGTAGGAACCGCGCTTATTCTCTTCGTTATCGGCAATACCTTCGGAAGGCCAATCGATGAGAAGACAGGAAGAACCTTCTTCCCTGAGACCTACGACGACTGATCAGGATCAGGAAAATGCTGATTTAAGCAGCATATACTAAGGGAAATGCTGACCAAAGCTTTTCCTGTGCCGGATTTACGATGTGAAGCAGCAGCTTCTCCGGTAAATCCGTGCAATCCTGAAAATAAGGCAAAATAATTATGACTGCCGCACCGTTGATTCAGCTTCAATGGTACGGCAGCCTTTTTGTCTGTCGGCCTGTGATTCAAACCTATTCTTGAAAAATAAACGAAATACAGTAAAATAATAGTAATTGTTTAGATTACCGCATTTCGAATTTGCTTTGCAAATCCTCGATGTGGCTGGCCAGAGGCCCTTCGGGCCTTGGCCGCATTTCGTATTCAAGTGTGAATCTACCTGCAAGCAGTAAATTCACACTTAAATACGAAATGAGCTAAACGTATACAAAATTTAACCGGAGGCGTAAATGGAAGCTAAGGACGCTGCAAAAAAGATAATACTTACAGGAGACAGGCCTACAGGCAGGCTCCATCTCGGACATTATGTCGGCTCACTTAAGCGCAGAGCAGAGCTGCAGAATTCAGGGGCATTTGACGACATTTATATACTTATTGCCGATGATCAGGCCCTTACGGACAACTGGGATAATCCGAAGAAGATCAGAGACAATATAATAGAGGTTACGCTGGATTACCTTTCTGTCGGAATAGATCCTGACAGGTCTCATATCTGCATTCAGTCAGCCATCCCGGCTCTGCATGCCCTTACCTTCTATTACATGAACCTTGTTACGACTCAGAGACTCTCACGTAATCCCACAGTTAAGGCTGAGATGAAGCTGAGAGGCTTTAACGACAGTGAAAATGCAGCTGACAATGAAGCAGGCCTTCCGGCAGGCTTCTTTACCTATCCTGTATCTCAGGCAGCTGATATCACCGCATTCAAGGCAACCATGGTTCCGGCAGGCGAGGACCAGATGCCTATGATAGAGCAGACCAGAGAGATAGTGCGCCGCTTCAATATGACATACAACTGTGATGTGCTGGTTGAGCCTGAGATTCTTATTCCGGAAAATGCTGCTGCACGCAGACTTCCGGGTACAGACGGCAAGGCCAAGATGAGCAAGTCTCTCGGAAACTGCATTTACCTGTCGGATGATGCCAAGACCGTCAAGAATAAAATTATGGGCATGTATACGGATCCGGCTCATATCCGCAAGGAGGATCCGGGACATGTTGAGGGCAATATGGTATTTACCTATCTTGATGCATTTTCAAGAGAGGATCAGTTTGCTGAGTATCTGCCTGAATATAAAAATCTTGACGAGCTGAAGGAGCACTATATGCGCGGCGGTCTCGGCGATGTTACCTGCAAGAAGTTCCTTATAAAGGTTATGGAGGAGCTGCTTGCTCCTATACGTGCAGAGCGTGCTAAGTGGGAGGCTGATATTTCAGCTGTCTACGATATACTTAAGGCCGGAACAGATGCTGCAGTAAAGACCACTGAGGCCACGCTTTCGGAGGCAAGGGCCGCAATGCGAATCAACTATTTTGATGACAGGTCTATCATCAGGGACTGGGATGAATGGGTACATGGAAATCACGAGGCTTAAGAGGCTCTGAGCTTGAGGAGCTGATTAACCATACGATAGATGCCTACAGAGAACGAGGACTCGCACTTATACAGAAGATTCCGACACCTATCACACCTATTGACATGACCAAGGATCACAGTCAGATTACTCTGGCGTATTTTGATAAGAAGTCAACCGTCGATTATATCGGAGTGGTGCAGGGCATACCGGTCTGCTTTGATGCCAAGGAGTGCCATGCAGATCTGTGGCCGCTTCAGAACCTTCATCCGCATCAGGTTAAGTTCATGGAGGAGTTTGAGGCCCAGGGCGGAATCAGCTTTATTGTACTTGCCTTTACTGCAAGGGGTGAAAATTATTATATCCCGTTCAGAGACATCAGCAGGTTCTGGAAGCGGATGCAGGACGGAGGCAAGAAGAGCTTTAATTATAAGGAGATAGATCATGATTATCTGATAGGCTCCTATAGGGATATGATGGTGCATTTCCTTGAGCCGCTGCAGAGGGATCTTGATTACAGAGATGCATTCATTTAAGCATTACAGAGAAATAATATGCTCCGCAGCGGCAGTTATACTGCTGTACGGAGCATTTGCTTTACTTGGCATCGGCTGCCCGATAAGATTTTTTACCGGGATATCCTGCGCGGGCTGCGGAATGACCAGAGCACTGCTGGCTGCGGCGAGATTGGATTTTAAAGCAGCCTTTTATTATCATCCTCTCTGGTGGGTGCTGCTGCCTGCAGCTCTGATATTTTTACGCCGGAGGCACTATAGTAAGAAAACGTTAAATATTTTGCTGTTTATATTTATAATTCTATTTGCTATTGTATATGTATACAGGATGCTTAGCGGAGACAATGATATAGTGGTATTTGAACCATGGAACGGTCTTATAATGCGGGCTGTCCGGTATATAGGCGGTTTACTGAAGAGCTGAGAGTGTTTTTTATATAGCAACTATTCAGCACACATCTCGAATTTGCTTTGCAAATCCTCGATGTGGCTGGCCAGAGGCCCTTCGGGCCTTGGCCGCCTTCTGCACTTAAATGTGAATTTATCTGCAAGCAGTAAATTCGCATTTAAATGCAGAAGGTGCTGAACAGATACATAAGTATAACGGAGGGGAAGTATATGTTTTGCAGTAATTGCGGTACTGAGATTAAGGATGGTGTTAAATTCTGTCCATCCTGCGGTGCTCCCGTGGGTAAGGCAGACAAGATAAAGGCGGCTGCGGCTGAGGCCTTCAGTTCAGCTGAGAGGGAGCTTGGAAGTGCTATCAATGAGGTAGAAGACACCTTTAACGGAGCTGAAAAGGCAGCCAGAACCGGAAGCAGTGACAATAACGGAGGAACAGGAAATATGAATAATGAAGGCGGCAGGATAAGACTTAAGGATGACAGGGGCATAGTTTCCTATATACTTCTTAATCTGATTACCTGCGGCATTTACGGATATTATTTCATCTATAAGATGGCCTTTGATACTAATATTGCATGCGAGGGAGACGGAGATAATACACCTGGCCTTCTGGCCTTCATACTGCTGTCATTTATTACCTGCGGCTTTTATGCATATTACTGGTATTATAAGCTGGGCAACAGGCTTGCAGCAAATGCACCGCGCTATGATCTTACATTCCAGGAGAATGGTACAACGATTCTGCTCTGGTGTGTAGTAGGACTGGTGCTTTGCGGTATCGGTCCTTGGATCGGAATGTATATCCTTATCAAGAATTCCAATCAGATATGTGCGGCCTATAATAAAAAGAATAATCTATAAACAGTCACAGATTCAGCAGGCCTGTGAGGATGGTATTACCGTCTCACAGGCCTGTTTTGTACCACAATTACCAAGGTAAAAGGAATGTAATGGACAGAATTAAGAAGAATTTCGGATTTGGAATGATGCGTCTTCCGATGACTGGAAGCGAGATAGATATATCGGAAACCAGCCGTATGGTAGATGAATTTATCAGAGCCGGCTTTAATTATTTTGATACGGCGCACGGATATATGGATGAGAAAAGTGAGGCTGTGGTAAAGACC
>CAVALT010000161.1:0-4521 GCA_963589455.1 Clostridiales bacterium | reverse complement strand
GAAGCAGCTGGATGACCTCGGCATTGCCGTAGCAGTGAAAGAAAATGAATAAAAGAGAATTTCTTAATAAATTAAATGAATACCTGTCCTATGAGCTTCCGGCTGCAATGGTCAGAGATAAGCTTGGCTTCTACTCTGAATACATTGACAGGGAGGCGGCTTCAGGACGCAGTACGGCTGAAATCATAGATGAGCTGGGAGACCCCCAGCTCATAGCCCGTACTATTATCGATGCTGCCAAGAGCGGACCGGACGGCATACCCGGAACCGATGATGATGTTGATTTCGGAGAAAATATTGCCTCAAACCGCAGGGCTCAGAGAGGCTTTGGCTTTGGCAGTGAAGATTCTGGCTATGGCAGCAGCGGAGCCGGCAATACCGGCAGCACAGTATCCGAGGACGGCAGCCCGGCTGAGTCTGCTGATACTTCAGCTGAAGGACGCAGTCCATGGAATTCCGGCGTGCATGTGTACAACATGGGATGTATTACCTTTATCCTGATCATGTTTGCTGTCTTTGCGGTATTAGGCGTTGTGCTGCAGATACTTAGTCCGATACTTGCACCTATATGCATAGTTGTACTTATCATATGGCTGTTCAATCAGTTATCCGGAGGTCGCCGGTGAATTATGAGCTTATTGCCCCATGCCACTTTGGTCTTGAGGCTTGTACAAAGAGAGAAATTACAGGACTTGGATATGAAATACGTGAAGTCTCCGACGGAAAGGTTGTTTTCGCCGGGGATGAGCGTGCCATATGCAGGTCCAATATTTTTATGAGGACAACTGAGCGTATACTGCTGAAGGTATGCGAGTTTAAGGCATATACCTGGGATGAGCTGTTTGAGGCCGTATACGCTGTTAACTGGGAGGACTATATCCCGTGGAACGGAAGAGTCTGGGTTGCCAAGGCAGCGTCAGTCAAGTCAAAGCTCTTTTCCCCGAGGGATTTCCAGACCATTATCCAGAAGGCCGTGGTTAAGCGCCTGCAGCATGCAGCACACAGGGAGGGCGAGAGACTTCCCATGGACGGAGCCGACTATGCGCTCAGAGTTTCAGCCTACAAGGATGTCATAACCATAGGCATAGACACAAGCGGAGACAGTCTTCATAAGAGAGGCTACCGCAAAAATACCGTCAAGGCTCCGATAACAGAAACACTGGCAGCTGCGCTGATAATGCTTACGCCGTGGAATAAGGACAGGATACTTGTGGATCCGTTCTGCGGCTCCGGTACCTTCTGCATAGAGGCTGCAATGATGGCTGCCGATATAGCACCGGGCATGGAGAGAAATTTTGCCGCAACGAGATGGAGCAATATCATGCCTAAGCAGTACTGGTATGATGCCTATGATGAAGCAAGGGAGCGCAGGGAGCAGGGTCTTAAGGCTCTTGCAGAGAAAACAGGCAGCCTTGCCGGAGCAATAGATATTCAGGGCTACGATATAGATCCTGATGCATTAAAGGCTGCAAGGGATAATGCGGCGCTTGCAGGTGTGAGCGAGCTTATACATTTTCAGAAAAGAGATGCAGCAGAGCTCAGCCATCCAAAGAAGTACGGATTTATAATTACCAATCCGCCGTACGGAGAGCGCCTCGAGGAGCGTGAGGATATGCCGCCTCTGTATAAGGCCCTCGGAGACAGCTTCAGGAGGCTTGACAGCTGGAGCATGTACTGCATAACGGCGTATGATGAGGCTGAAAAATATATAGGCCGCAAGGCAGATAAAAACCGCAAGATCTATAACGGCATGATGAAGACATATTTTTATTCATTTCTCGGAACAAAGCCGCCGAGACGCAGGGAGCAGGATAAATGAGGATAGTATTTGCAACCGGCAATGCCGGCAAGATGCGTGAGATAAGAGATATACTTGCAGGCGTGGACGCAGCGGTTTATTCGCTTAAGGAGCTCGGGCTCAGATCGCAGGCTGAGGAGAACGGAGAGACCTTCGGGGAAAACGCGCAGATCAAGGTAAGGGAGATCTACGATATCCTGAAGCTGCGCGGAGAGATGAGCGGCACACTTATCATGGCTGATGACAGCGGTCTGTGCATAGATGCACTTGGCGGTGAGCCGGGTGTACACTCCGCAAGATTTATGGGGCATGATACCGATTATAAGCTGAAAAATGCTGCTATACTGGAGAAACTTAAGGACGTACCGGAAGAAAAACGAGGCGCGGCCTTTGTCTGCCACATTTCCGCAATAGATGAAAACGGCAGACTCTATGACTGCGAGGATGAGATGCCGGGAGCAATAGCATTTGAAGCAAGGGGAGCCGAGGGCTTTGGCTATGATCCGATATTTTATCTGCCGGAGCTTGGGAAAACCAGCGGTGAGCTTACCGAGGAGGAAAAGAACGCAATCTCGCACAGAGGCAAGGTCTTAAGAAAAATGAGAGACATGCTTATTAATTGTGGTATTATAGAGATGAAGAAAGGGTAACGGTCCTGCGGAGGCAGAATTAGGGAAACGCTGATTAAAGTGTTTACTGCGGCGAATTTGTGCCATAAAGCAGCATTTCCATATCAGATATTCCGTGCAGGACCGTCCAAAAGCGTTTTCGGTTTGGCTTAAGGAGAGGGTAAAATGGCAAAGCTTAACAAGAAGACAGTGGATGATATCGATGTTCGCGGCAAGAGGGTTCTGGTCAGATGCGATTTCAATGTACCGCTTAAGGAAGGGAAGATTACGGATGACAGCCGTATTGTGGCAGCACTTCCGACCATCAGGAAGCTTATAGACAAGGGCGGAAGAGTTATACTCTGCTCACATCTGGGCAAGCCTAAGGGACAGTATAAGCCTGAGCTTACGCTGGCACCTGTTGCAGTAAGGCTTTCGGAGCTTCTGGGCAGGGATGTGCGCTTTGCAGCAGACCATGAGGTAGTCGGCGACAATGCCAGAGCAGCAGCTGCAGCAATGAAGGACGGAGATGTTATCCTTCTTGAGAACACCCGCTTCAGACCTGAGGAGGAGAAAAACGGCGAGGCCTTTTCAAAGGAGCTTGCAGAGCTTGCAGAGGTATATGTAAATGATGCCTTCGGAACTGCTCACAGAGCGCACTGCTCAACTGCCGGTGTTACCGATTATATTAAGGAAAATGCCGTAGGCTATCTTATGCTTAAGGAGATAGAGTATCTTGGCAATACCGTGGAAAATGCGGCACATCCGTTTGTTTCGGTACTGGGCGGGGCAAAGGTTGCCGATAAGCTTGCTGTTATCTCTAATCTGCTTGAGAAATGCGATGTGCTGATAGTCGGTGGCGGCATGGCCTATACCTTCCTTAAGGCACAGGGACATAATGTAGGAAAATCTCTTGTTGATGAGACTAAAATCGAGTACTGCAGGGAGATGCTTGATAAGGCCGCAAGACTTAATAAGAAGCTTCTGCTTCCGGTCGATACAGCAGTTGCAGCAGCATTTCCCGATCCTATTGATGCTCCGACAGAGGTGAAGTATGTTGATGTTGACAGCATCACGGGAGATGAGATGGGACTCGATATCGGACCAAAGACCGTTGAGCTCTTTACAGCCGCACTGAAGGGAGCAAAGACCATAGTCTGGAACGGTCCGATGGGAGTATTCGAGAACCCAGAGCTTGCAAAGGGAACCTATGCCATAGCAAAGGCTCTGTCTGAGGCGGATGCAGTAACCGTAGTAGGCGGAGGCGATTCTGCAGCAGCAGTTAAAAAGCTTGGCTTTGCTGATAAGATGACACATGTATCCACGGGCGGAGGAGCCTCATTAGAGTACCTTGAGGGCAAGGAGCTTCCGGGTGTGGCTGTAATTCAGGAGAAATAAAATGCGCAGAAAACTTATTGCAGGAAACTGGAAGATGAATAAGACTCCGAGCGAGGCTAAGGCACTTATAGCTGAGCTTAAGGAGCTTGTTGTTAATGAGGACGTAGATGTATGCTACTGCGTTCCGGCCATAGATATAGTCCCGGCTGTTGAGGCAGTATCAGGAACATCTGTAGCTATAGGAGCACAGAACCTCTATTTTGAGGACAAGGGTGCCTATACAGGTGAGATCTCAGCTGAGATGCTGGTGGATGCCGGCGTTAAATACGTTATCATGGGACACTCTGAGCGCAGAGGATATTTCCATGAAACTGATGAGGATGTCAATAAGAAGGCAAAGCAGGCACTAAAGTATGGTCTTACTCCGATACTCTGCTGCGGAGAATCCTTAGAGCAGAGAGAGTCCGGAGAGACCTTTGACTGGATCAGAGCACAGATTAAAGCAGGCTTTGACGGAATCAGCGCAGAGGATGCAGTTAAGGTTGTAGTTGCATATGAGCCTATCTGGGCTATAGGAACTGGCAAAACTGCGACAAGTGAGCAGGCAGAGGAGGTCTGCAGGGATATAAGAAAAGGTCTCGGCGGAATATACGGAGCTGATGTGGCTGATAAGATACGCATACTTTACGGCGGATCGATGAATGCCGGCAATGCAGCGGAGCTGCTTGCACAGCCTGATATTGACGGAGGCCTTATAGGCGGTGCCTCGCTTAAGAC
>CAVALT010000160.1:956-4550 GCA_963589455.1 Clostridiales bacterium | reverse complement strand
TCATTACGGATATGCACCGCTGACGGTGCATTCATATGTATGGCATATGGTAATTGCGGCAGCAGGCTTTTATTCGGGATTGATTCTGCCTGAATATCAGTGCGGACCGGAAATAAAAGGTAAACGCAGCCTGAGGGATTTTCTGCAGGCAAGCGTGATATTTCTTGCAGGCTGCGGGATGGCGGAGCTTATCAATCTCAGCCTTGACAGATACGGCATAGTTAACATGTTCTACATCAATCCGCATTATTATGTGAACCAGATAGTATTTAATGATCTGGCACATATACTGCCGAATAATATAGTTATAGTCATTTACATAATATGCGTCATGCTTGCTGCATTTACAGTGCATGCGTGCTGGATGCTGTACGACAGACATAAGCCCGGACATAAGACGGTCAAAGGGAATTTTTGAACCTGCGGCTTGCGACTTCATTTGGAAATATTAAGACATACAACATACAGGAGCGGAATGCGGCCGTGTGAACAGAACAGGCAGCATCAGGATTAAGATATGAGCAGTATAGGTATACTCGGAGCAGGAAGCTGGGGCATGGCACTTGCAAAGCTTCTCTGTGACAACGGACATGAGGTAAGCGTGTGGACTTATCATGCCGAAAAATTAAAGGAATACAAAAGCACACGCAGATATCCAAGGCTTGACTGCGTTCTGCCGGACAGTATTATTTACCAGCCTGATATGGAAAAGGCCTGCACTGATAAGGATATACTGCTTACAGCTGTTCCATCGGTTAATGTGCGTGCCACAATCAGAAAAGCAGCACCTTTTATTCCTGACAGGCAGATTATAGTAAGCGTATCCAAGGGCATAGAGCTCGAAACTCTGATGAATCTTACAGAGGTTATTGAGGATGAGCTTGCAGCGGCAGGAAAAACAGCAAGAACTGTTGCACTCAGCGGGCCTACTCATGCAGAGGAGGTCGTAAAATGCCTCCCAAGCTCAATTGTATCAGCCTCCAAGGATAAGGAAGCAGCAGAGCTTGTTCAGGATGTGTTCATGAACAGATATATGAGAGTGTACACTAATGACGACATGAAGGGCGTAGAGCTGTGCGGAGCAATGAAGAATGTCATAGCACTCGCTTCAGGCATCTGCAGGGGACTGGGTTACGGAGACAATTCACGCGCTGCGCTTATAACCAGAGGGCTTGCAGAGATGACAAGGCTCGGTCTTGCCATGGGCTGTAAGAAGGAGACATTTGCAGGACTTGCAGGCATGGGAGATCTGATAGTAACAGCAACCAGCGAGCATTCACGCAATAACAGAGCCGGCTTCTTCATAGGCCAGGGCTGCAGCGTGGAGACTGCAAAGGATAATGTAGGGATGGTTGTTGAGGGCATAAACGCAATTCCTCCGATACTTAAGCTTTCAGAGCGGTACAAGGTTGAGCTTCCGATATGTCAGGCGGTCAATGATATAATAAACGGCGGAAAGAACGTCAGAGAGACGGTCAATGAGCTTATGCTGCGTGATAAGAAGAATGAGACAGCATGAAAAACAATAACTACTGCATGGCATTGCTGGCGCATGTAGATGCCGGCAAGACCACTTTGTCAGAAAGCATACTGTTTAATACTGGAAGCATCAGGAGGGTCGGACGCGTAGACCACCGTGACAGCTTTCTTGATACGGAGACTGAGGAGCGTGAGAGAGGGATAACCGTATTCTCCAAGCAGGCTCTGTTCAGTACGGGCAAAAACAGATATACGCTGATAGACACTCCGGGACATACTGATTTCTCGGCCGAGATGGAGAGAGTGCTGTCTGTGCTGGATTTTGCGGTGCTTATCATAAGTGCACCGGACGGCATCCACGGACATGACATAACACTCTGGAAGCTCCTTGATATATATAAGGTTCCGACAATTATATTTGTCAATAAATGCGATCAGCTGGGAGCTGATTATAAAAATGTAATGAAGGAGCTTTCAGGAAGCTTTGGAAGCGGAACAGTGGATTTTGGAAGCAATGCAGAGGATGAAGCCTTTTATGAGGCAATAGCCGAGCTTGATGAGTCTGCGATGGAGCAGTATTTTGCAAAGGGAAGACTCGACAGGGAGGTAATAGCCGGATTGTTCAGAGAACGTAGGCTCTTTCCGGTCTGCGGAGGCTCTGCGTTAAAGGGACAGGGAACGGACAGGCTGCTGGAACTCATGGATTACCTCAATGAGGAAAAGGAATATCCGGATACATTTTCAGCAAAAGTATTCAAGCTAACACATGATGCAAGAGGCAGCAGGCTTACGCATATACTTATAACCGGCGGAGAGCTTAAGCCTAAGGACACGGTCAGGGTCAATCACAGGGACGGATCGGAAGCAGCTGAGGAAAAGGCAGACCGCATACTGCTGTATTCTGGCACAGGCTTTGAGCAGCTGAACAGGGCGGAAGCAGGCATGGCAGTATGCATAGACGGAATAAACGGGGCAAGGTGCGGAGATACTCTTGGAGACGAGCTTCCGGGAAATGCTGCACTCATGACTGCTTTGTTTGCCTCACGTGTGAGTTCACAGGATATGCCTGATGCGCATAAGCTGTATCAGCTGCTGAAGGAGCTTGAAACCGAGCTTCCGGAAATAAGCATAGCCTATAATGAACGCCTGGGAGAGATAAGCATACGACTGATGGGCGAGATGCAGACTGATATCATCAGATCCATAGTCAGGGAGAGATACGGCATAAGACTTGATTTTTCGGAGGCCTCAGTCGTATACAGGGAAACAATTACAGAGCCGCTTATCTGTGCAGGACATTACGAGCCGCTGAGGCATTATGCCGAGGTTCATCTGCTGCTTGAGCCGGCAGAGCCTGGCAGCGGGATCGAGATATGCTCACGCTTAAGTGAGGATGTGCTCAGCCGTAATTATCAGAGGCAGATCATGTCAGAGCTGCAGGCGAAGCAGCATATCGGTGCATTGACCGGTGCTGAGCTTACGGATATACGCATAAGCCTGATAAACGGAAGAGCGCATGAAAAGCATACTGAGGGCGGTGATTTCAGAGAGGCTGCCTGGCGGGCAGTGCGCTATGGAGCCTGCAGGGCAAGAGCTGAGGGCAAGGCACAGCTGCTTGAGCCGTATTATGAATTTACATTGACGGTACCTGATAAAAATACCGGACGGGCCATGAATGATCTTGCCTCTATGGCAGAGAGCTTTGAGGGACCTGATATCAGCGGTACTTCGGCTGTATTTAAGGGGCGTGCGGCTGTATCGGCAATGCGGGGCTATGCATCAGTGCTTGCCGGCTATACAGGAGGCTTCGGAAGACTTGAGCTGAGCTTCGGAGGCTACGGAAACTGTCGTGATGCGGACAGCATAGTCAGCAAGGCGGCCTATGAGCCCGAGCTGGATGCGGACAATCCGTCAGGCTCTGTCTTCTGCAGTCACGGTGCCGGCTATTATGTGCCGTGGTATGAGGCAGGACAGTATTTTCATCTTGATCTTAGGTCTGAGGAGGCATGGCTTAAGAGCATGAACGGCGCAGCTGATGCGGATGCTGATACTGCTGATGCTGAGTCTGATCCGGGAAATGCAGCTTCCCGAAGTGCTGCTGCGGGAACCGCGGCA
>CAVALT010000160.1:0-922 GCA_963589455.1 Clostridiales bacterium | reverse complement strand
CGGAAGGGCAGGCAATTATCGAAAAGGCGGAGGAACCGGCAGGGATGCAGCTGACGGAGATTATCTTGGTGCCGGACTTAAGGCAGATAAGGAGCTTGAAGAAATCTTTTACAGGAGTCTCGGCGGCAATCGCGGACGCAATCCGCAGAAGGCCGCAGCTCAGGCCAGACCCACCGGAGCTGCGGTAAGAAGACACCCGGAGAGTACAGCTGCGGATACAGAGCATGTTGAGATAAAGGAAGCAAAAAAGCAGTATCTGCTGGTTGACGGATATAATGTCATATTTGCGTGGCCTGAGCTTAATGAGATGTCGAAGACCAATATTGATGGTGCAAGGCTTAAGCTGATGGATATACTTGCTGATTATCAGGGCTACAGGGGAATGACGCTGATACTGGTTTATGATGCCTATAAGGTTAAGGGCAATCCGGGCTCGGTTGAGAAATATCACAATATTTATGTAGTATATACGCGCGAGGCGCAGACAGCGGATGCCTATATAGAAAAGACAGTTCATGAGATAGGAAGGCGTGAGCGCGTAACGGTGGCAACCTCGGACGGACTTGAGCAGACCATAGTATTCGGAGAGGGTGCTGTAAGAATGTCCTCAATGGAGCTGTATGAGGAGGTAAAGTGCGCAAGGCAGGAGATGCGGGAGAAACATATCGAGGGTGCCGTGAGAATAAAAAATACCATGGAGCTGCCGGACAGGAGCTGAATGTGCCAAGGATTGCCACAGAGGTCCTGATTAAAAGCTTTTGACCCTGATATCAATAGTATGGTATATTGTAACTGTTTAGCACCTTTCGTATTCCAACGTAAATTAACTGCCTGCAGGTAAATTCACGTTGGAATACGGAAGGCGGCCAAGGCCCGAAGGGCCTCTGACCAGCCAAATCGAGGATTTGCGAAGCAAATTCGA
>CAVALT010000159.1:0-4595 GCA_963589455.1 Clostridiales bacterium | reverse complement strand
CATTCATACCCCAATATATATCATTATTTTAATTTGCTTGCAAGCAAAGTGCACATTCTATATAATTTTAGGCATGATTAAAGAGAGCTATTCGGAAAATGAAACATACGAGCAGGGAAGAGCCGCAGCGCAGCTTTCAAAGCCGGGAGACATATACTGTCTGGACGGTGATCTCGGTGCCGGCAAAACTGTATTTGCAAAGGGCTTTGCCGCAGGACTCGGCATAAGTGAGCCTGTAACCTCACCGACATTTACCATAGTTAAGGAATATACTGACGGAAGGCTGCCCCTGTATCATTTTGATGTATACAGGATATCTGACCCGGATGAGATGCTTGCAATAGGCTATGAGGACTATTTTTACGGAGACGGAGTTTGTCTTATAGAGTGGTCTGAGCTTATAGAAGAGCTGCTTCCGAAGGAGGCCAGACATATAGTGATCAGCAGGGAGCTTGATAAGGGTCCGGATTACAGGAAGATAGAGATATACTGATGAAGATACTTGCGATAGAAGCCTCAGGACTTGCAGCCTCTGCTGCAGTTATAGAGGATGATATACTGAAAACTGAATTTACAGTCAATAACAGACTGACGCATTCAGAGACACTGCTTCCGATGATCAAGCATATGCTTGATATTTCGGGTGTGGATATTCATACAATTGATGCAATTGCAGTTTCGGCAGGCCCGGGCTCATTTACAGGACTCAGGATAGGTGCGGCAACAGCTAAGGGACTGGCTCTTGCACTGAATATCCCTGTGATCAGTGTTTCATCACTCCAGGCTATGGCATACGGACTCAGCACCGTAAGTGATGCGGTAATCTGCCCCATCATGGATGCAAGAAGAGCACAGGTATATTCCGGTGCCTATTGTCAGGGAGCAACGATACTGACTGAGGCAGCAAGAGACATACATGAATATATTGCTGAGCTTAAGAGGGCAGCCGCTGCAGCGGCAGGCACTTATACCGAAGCTATGGCCTTCGGCAGCTTATCCGAAGCATCAGCAGATCAGGCTGATGCTTATGCCGATGCCGACAATAATACGGCACTGTGCAGCGAAAAGGCAGCGGATGCTCCGGCTGATTCAGTTCTTGCTTCATATATATTTACAGGAGACGGTGTGCCGGTATACTCAGACATTATAACTGAGGAGCTCGACGGAGATGTGATCTTTGCAGGTGCAGGCTTTAACCGGCAGAGAGCTGCCAATGTGGCTGAGCTTGGGGCGGTCATCTACAAGGACTGGCTCATACGCAGCGGACTCACGGCTGACAGAGTCAGAGAGCTTGGAGCAGACGGTATAGACTGCTTTGATGACAGGGTAATGAATTCGGACGATTTTGTACCGGTTTACCTGAGAAAGACTCAGGCTGAGCGTGAGTTAGAGGCCGGAGTGCTCGGAGATCCCGGAAAGCACAGCCTGAGCAAGATGCAGGATAAGGGCAGGTCTCATGAAAATGAGTGACAGCCTTACAGTCTGCGAGATAGGCGGGACTCTCTGTGACAGTACGGATAAGCTTCTTGAAGCTGTCAGCAGAATGGACGCAGAGATATTTTCAGCTAATCCATGGGGACTTGAGTCCTACACTAAAAGTGCAGCTAATGACTATGATTACCTGATTGCCGCAGCAGGCAGCGGGTCAGGCAGCATGACCGTATACGGCTTTGCCCTGCTGCGCTGCTTTGATGACGCCGAGCTTATCAGGATAGCGACAGCACCGGAATACAGAAGAAGAGGGGCAGGAAGGCTGCTGCTGAGGGCACTGATTGCCGAGACAAAAAAGAGAGATATACACGACATTTTCCTTGAGGTAAGAAGCTCAAATGAGGCTGCGATAAAACTCTACAGCTCTGAGGGCTTTGAAAGAGCCGGCATCCGCAGAGGATACTACAGTGAGCCTAAGGAGGATGCGTTAATAATGAGGTATACATGTTAGACGTTTGTTTACTTGGCACAGGCGGAATGACGCCTATGCCTCACAGATGGCTTACCTCGCTTATGATAAGAAGTGAGGGCTCAAACATACTTATAGACTGCGGAGAGGGCACCCAGATCGCTCTTAAGGAGGTAGGCTGGTCGCCAAAATCCATAGACATCATGTGCTTTACGCATTTTCATGCAGATCATATATCCGGGCTTCCGGGCATGCTGCTTAATATGTCAAATGCAGACCGCCGGGAGCCTGTGATAATGATAGGACCCAAGGGACTTTACAATGTTGTGCGTTCACTCAGATGCATAGCACCTGAGCTCAGCTTTGAGCTCAGATTCATCGAGCTTGATCAGAACACAGAGGAATACAGACTCGGTCCGTATATACTTAAGGCATTTAAGGTTAAGCACAATGTTCCGTGCTATGGCTATACGGCAGTCATGCCGAGAAAGGGCAGATTTGATCCGGAGGCTGCGAAGCGGGAGGGCATCCCCATGAAGCTGTGGAGCAGGCTTCAGAATGGGGAAAATGTAATCGATCCCGAAAGCGGCAGAACCTTTAAGCCGGAGATGGTTATAGGACCCGAGCGAAGGGGCATAAAGATAACCTATACGACGGATACAAGGCCGTGCAGCAATATTGTCAGTGCTGCATCGGATGCAGATATATTTATCTGTGAGGGCATGTACGGAGACGCAGACTGCGATGACAAGGCAAGAGCCTACAAGCACTGCACAATGAAGGAGGCCGCACTTATGGCCAGTGAAGCTGCAGTAGCTCCTAGAGAGATGTGGTACACGCATTACAGTCCGTCGATGACTAATCCCAAAATGTATATAGACGAAATGAGAAAAATTTTCCCGGCAGTAAAGTGCGGCAGGGACGGAATGATTGCAGAGCTTAATTATGATGACTGAACAGAAGGCGCTTACGATACTTGGAATAGAGAGCTCATGTGACGAGACAGCGGCTGCCGTTGTAAGGGGAGGCAGAACAGTTCTGTCAAATGTCATATCCTCGCAGATAGACATACATACCGTTTACGGCGGAGTTGTGCCGGAGATAGCATCAAGACTTCACTGTGAACAGATAAACGGAGTGATACGGCTTGCACTTAAGGAAGCCGGCATGAGCTTTGAGGACATAGATGCAATAGCGGTAACCAGGGGACCGGGGCTTGTGGGAGCTCTGCTTGTTGGCGTTTCAGAGGCTAAGGCACTGGCATATGCACTGGATAAGCCGCTGGTTGGCGTTAACCATATAGAAGGACATATAGCAGCTAATTATATAACTCATAAGGAGCTTGAGCCTCCGTATGTATGTCTGGTTGTAAGCGGAGGACATACTCATCTTGCGGCAGTCAGGGATTACAGGAGCTTTGAGCTTATAGGCAGAACCCACGACGATGCGGCAGGAGAGACCTTTGACAAGGTGGCAAGAGCGGTCGGACTCGGATATCCAGGAGGTCCGAAGGTGGATAGGGCGGCACGCACAGGCAATCCTCATGCAATCGAATTTCCGAGGGGAGAGGTGCGGGACTGCCCGTATGACTTCACATTTTCAGGCCTGAAATCAGCAGTCCTTAATTATATCAACCTTGCCAATATGAAAAAGGAGCCGATCAATGTTCCGGATCTGTGCGCATCCTTCCAGGAATCTGTCACGGATTCGCTCGTATCAAGAACCGTTAAATGTGCAGAGGAGCTCGGCATTAAAAATGTGGCTATGGCCGGAGGCGTAAGCTCCAATACGGCTCTCAGGGCAAAGCTTCAGGCAGAATGCGGCAGACACGGCTTTGAGTGCTTCTATCCGGAGCCTGTTTACTGTACCGATAATGCGGCAATGATAGCTTCAGCGGGATACTACGCATATCTCGACGGAGTAAGAGATGATGAAGGCCTTAATGCCAATCCGAATCTGGCACTTGGGATCAGGTGATTATAAAAATGAGTGAGAATAAACCTAAATTTACAGCAATTGTCATGGCGGCGGGCAGCGGTACAAGGATGAAATCCGATACGCGCAAGCAGTTTATGGAGCTTAACGGCATGCCGGTTGTAGCCTACAGCCTTAAGGCCTTTCAGGAAAATGACAACATAAGCAGCATTGTTGCGGTTATACCAAAGGGCTGTGCGGATGATATGCTCGCCATGTGCATACGTCTGGGCTTTTCAAAGGTAAGGAACATAACAGAGGGCAGCGACAAGCGCTTTAAATCTGTCTATAACGGACTGCTTGCAGCTCCGGAGGATACGGATTATGTTCTGATTCATGACGGTGTAAGACCGATGATAAGCAAGGCTCTCATAGACCGCTGCTGTAAATATGCAGTGATGACAAGGGCCTGTGTTGCCGCTATCCCTGTAACGGACACGATAAAGAAAGCCAATGCACAGGGCTTTGCCGCGGAGACCCTGGACAGATCCACGCTCTGGAGCATACAGACGCCTCAGGCCTTTTCGTATCCGCTGCTGCTTGAGGCATATAAGTCGCTTAACAAAACCATAGAGGCTTACGGCACGGATGAAAGCAGGATAACTGACGATGCGGTTATAGTTGAAAATATGACCGACTGTCATGTCCGCATCATAGAGGGCGACCCTAAAAACATCAAGATTACAACACCTAATGATCTTATTATAGCAGAGGCATATCT
>CAVALT010000158.1:0-4601 GCA_963589455.1 Clostridiales bacterium | reverse complement strand
CGCTGGATCGCACGGATTTGCAGACGAAATTGTTGCTTCGCAACGCAAATCCGGCGGAGGAAACGCTTTAATCAGCGCTTCCTTTAATTATACCTAATAGTCTCCCTTGGTTCAATCATAATTGAATAATTTGTATGGTATATGACGAAGCCCGGCGCTGCTCCAGGCACACGCTTAAGCTCCTTTTTGCGTACATAATCCACCTCAACCTTTTTGATATTGCCTGCTGCATCCTTATTGTCATTGCCGGCCTTGGAATAATATGCCGCAAGTGCAGCAGCCTCAAGGCAGGTTTTATCCGGAAGCTCCCGGTTTCCGGTTTTGGCAATAACATGAGAGCCCGGTATATTCTTGGCATGAAACCACCAGTCATTATTGTCGGCAAGCTTAAAGTCAAGCTCCTCATTCTGGAAATTATTCCGTCCGACATATATATCTATGCCGTCACTCGATACAAAGTGCAGCGGCTTAGACTTAGCCTCGGCCTTGCGGTCCTTTCTGCCTCTGCTGCCTGCAGCTGCATGCTTTCCGATATAGCCGCTCTCACTCATTTCCCGCCTGAGCTCATTTAAGTCCGCCTCGCTCTCGCACAGGGTCAGCGAGTTTGCTATGGAATCAAGATGAAAGAGCATATTGCGGCATTCCTCAAGCTGAGTGCCCACAGCCTCTCTTGTACGCTTAAGCTTCTGATATTTATCAAAATACCGCTTGGCATTTTCCGCAGCTGAAAGCTCCCTGTCGAGAGGAATCCTTATAATACGGTTATCATCATAATAATTCTCGCACTCAATGCTTTCCTCTCCGCCCTTAAGCGAGTAGCCGTAGATATTCAGCAGCTCTCCGTAAACACGGTATTTATCACGCTTATCTGTATCTGCATACTGCTTTTCCAACAGCTCCTGCTTCTTGGCCGCACGCTCTGTAAGAGTTTTGAGCACATGCCTTATATCCTCAGACTTTGAATTAATGCGGTTCTGCTTATCCTTTTCAGAATAAAACAGCCTGATGACCTCAGACATGCTCTCATACGCTTCGGTCTTAAAGCTTCCGCCCTCTAAGGATCTGAGCCTTACTCCTGAAAGCTCTGCTATGCGGCTGCCCTCATATATGATGCACGGCTCAAAATTGCCGGCTTCAACATCATTCATCAGCGCGGCAAATTCATCATACAGCGCGGCAGTCTGTTCTGAGGTCAGCTCATTATTAGGCAGATCACTGTCTATGCCGGCTCTGTACAGCAGCTCCTCGCTCATTGCAGGACTGAAGCCTGTCACTGACATATATATCTTCCTGAATACCGGCAGTATCGGTGCTCCCTTTATCAGTTCGGTAAATGCTTCCCTGTCCTTATACAGCGTCACCGGATCTGCCTTCTCGGCCGTCTCGGGTATGAAATAGGTTCTGCCCGGCAATACCTCTCTTACCGAGCTTGTCATATGAGATATGTGCTTGATTGAATCTATGATGGTAAGATCGTTTTTAGTCAGTATGATATTGCTGTGCTTGCCCATAATCTCGGTGATCAGATATTTAATGCTCAGATCACCCATCTCATCATAATGCTCTATTGCAAAAACTATTATGCGCTCAAGTCCGCGGTAGGCTGCGTAGTCTGCTGCATTTCCGGCTGCATTATGGTCTGAATTGTCGGCCAGGCTGCTGTCTGAGCTGCCGCCTGAATTATTGGCCAAAGCTCTGTCTGTATTGCCGGTTGTACTTCCTGGCTGCCTGTTGTCTGCATTATTTTCTGCCTGATGCTCCTCAGGGCCTTCTTTCTCTGACCGATCATCAGCACCACTGCTTTGATCTCGCTCTCCCAGCTCTGAAAACCTGGCCGAGGGCTGAAATATTGCCCTGATCCTGCCTCCACCGATATGCTTTCTGAGTGCCATGCAGAAATTAGGTGCAGTTACCGGCGACAGCGAATTATCCTCCCTGATATAGACCATGGGAGTTGAGGCATTTGCTGAAACAGCAAGCCTCACCTGCTGTCTGCTGCATTTAAGCGTCAAAAGTAGCTCGTCCCTTTCAGGTTGAGCTACTTTTGTAATGCTGCCCGCAAGCAGCCTGTCATTAAGTTCTTTTACTGCGGCCGCAACCGCAATGCCGTCATAGGCCATCTATATGTCTTATTCCTCTTCCCAGTTTGTATAATACTGCTGAACGTCGTCATCCTCATCCAGAAGATCAAGCGTACGGCGAAGGTTCTTAACCATATCCTCATCAGTTACTGACACAGTGTTCTGAGGGATCATGGCAACATTTGCATCTGCAACCGGAACTCCTGCTGCATCAAGAGCCTCTCTTACAGCATCAAAATCAGCCGGTGCCGTGATAATCTCGAAGCTGTCTTCCTCCTCCTTAAGATCCTCTGCGCCTGCATCAAGTGCGATCATCATGAGCTCGTCACCGCTGCCCTCATATTCCTCACGGTCGATTATGATCTGGCCCTTATTGTCAAACATGAATGCAACTGAGTTTGGTGTTCCGAGTGAGCCATTTCCCTTGGAAAATGCTGACTTAACATTGGCTGCCGTACGGTTCTTGTTGTCTGTAAGCGTATCAACGATAATGGCAACTCCGCCTACACCGTAGCCCTCATAACGAAGCTGCTGATACTCTGCTCCGTCTCCGCCGCCTGCTGCCTTCTTAATGCCTCTCTCAATGGTATCGTTAGGCATATTTGCAGCCTTAGCCTTCTGAATAACAAACTTCAGCTTGAAGTTATTGTTAGGATCAGGTCCGCCTTCCTTGACCGCTATGGCAATCTCTCGACCGATAATGGTATAAATCTTACCCTTAGCGGCATCATTCTTTTCCTTCTTGGCACGAATATTGGCAAATTTTGAATGTCCTGACATAAATAACCTCTCTGTAGTTTTTTATAATGAATTAGTTTATGAATATTTTATTAACCTGTGTATTTTAGCACTTAAAGCGGCCGTATTCAACAATACTTTAATGGCTGAATATGCAGGTATTATTGATAATTCTATAAAAATGCTGATTAAGGTGTTTATCACGCCGGATTTGCGCTGTGAAGCAGCTGATTTCCTGCAAATCCGTGCGATCCGCCGGAGGCTGCTAAGGAACTGTCGTAAACGAGCCTTGATCTTCCCTGTGCAAATGTAACAACCGACTGCCGTTTTATACATTGATATATCTTCTCTTTGTTCTCCGGCTCAGCGCACATACTATCTCATAGCTTATAGTATCGCATTTTGCAGCCATCTCATCAGCGGTTATCGGTGCAGACACGCTGTTCACAATGTTTGCGCCGCCCTTACCTCCGTATGCATTTTCCGCTGTATTATCATCATTTCCGGAAAATGAATCCTCCGCACTGCCTATGAGCACAACCCTGTCTCCGGGCTTTGCGTCAGGCACGCCTGTGAGGTCCACCATCATCTGATCCATGCAGATATTGCCCACAATCGGGCAGCGTCTGCCTCTTATGATTACCTCCATGCCCCTCGGTGAGAGTATGCGTCTGTAACCATCTGCGTAGCCGCAGGCTATAGTGCCGATCCTTGTGTCCTTATCCGCCGTGAAATTATAGCCGTAGCTTACCGAGGTTCCTGCCTTGATTGTCTTCACCAGGGAGAGACAGCTGAACCATTTGAGAGCCGGAATAAGGGAGACATTTTCCTTATGCACCTCATCCGACGGATACAGTCCGTAGAGACCGATGCCGCAGCGGGACATGTCCATCTCCTCCTCGAGTCCTATATCGTCTATAGTTGCCGCCGTGTTGGCACAGTGCCATATGCCAAGCTCCAGTGAATTATCGGCGCAAAGCCTTTTGAAATGCACGAATCTGCGGTGCGCTTCCTCCGCATACTTCTTATCCGCCGCATCTGCTGTTGCAAAATGGGTAAATGCTCCCGTGATTTTAATATTGTCAAGTGCAGCTATCTGCCTTACTGCTTCAACACCTGCTTCATCCGGCGTAAGTCCTATACGGGACATGCCTGTATCAACGGCTATGTGTACATTAGCCCTCTTTCCAAGCTTTTCTGCCGCGGCATGCAGTGCTTTGGCCCTGTCAATATCAAAAACCGTAAGCGTAAGCTCTTGCTCAACTGCAGCCTCAAAGCTGTCCGAAAGCTCAGCTCCAAGCACCAGTATCGGATTAGTGATGCCGGCCTTTCTAAGCTCGATGCCCTCAGCTATGCAGGCAACACCCATATAATCAGTAAGACCGGCTATCGCCTTTGCTGTCTGAACTGCACCGTGTCCGTAGGCATCCGCCTTGACTGCACAGAACAGAAGCATTGCCTTATCTCTGCGTTCTCTCTGCAGACGCCTGAATTCCCTGACGTTGTGTCTTATGGCTTCAAGATCTATAACGGCGGTGCTTCTATCATGCTGATTGTTTATATTATCATCAAAATTATCCATATTTTGCGTCAGCCTCTCTGACAGTAAAATCGCCGGGAGCCTGATCCATAGGTTCTGAGGCTTCCCGACGCTTATTACTTATGATATCTGTGATTTATTACGTCTGTTATATACGGCTTTAAGAAAACGTAACTGTTTAGCACCATATCGCTGCATCGCTTTGCGATGCGCGATGTGGCGGTTCAGAGGCGCTCCGCGCC
>CAVALT010000157.1:0-4610 GCA_963589455.1 Clostridiales bacterium | reverse complement strand
GCTATATGTCCGGTAGAGCTTGCCAAGCCAGGCCTTTGCTACAGCAACGATGAAGGCTGGTTCATGGCTGTTGACCGGGACTGGATAGCAGGCGTGCCGGAGGCAGGCTTTATGTTTCCGGCCTTCAATGACCGCAGCACTGATATACATGCAGCGCTTTATTATGCTAAAAATGCTGATGCGCTGCAGGAGAGCTTCATCAACGGGATGTTCGGCTCTGAGACACCGGTTACGGCAGAGCAGAAGAAAAATGCCTTCGGCACCATGGTAAGCGAGGTATACGGCGAGGAATTTTCGGCAGAGGACATGAAGGCAGTTCATGAGACGCTTGCAGAGGAGGCCGAAATTATAAAGAATGAGCCTGATATGGACAGTATGCTCTCAAAGACACATGTGCGCTCCATACTCGAAAAGAGCGGAGCAAGCGACAGCCAGATGGAACGCTTTGACAGCTCCTATGACGAGCTGCTTGGAAATGATACCGAGGTCGATATCGACAGTCTCTGCGGCAAAAAGAAATTCACGGTGAAAAATGAATTCGTCGAGATAAAGCTGGCAGCGGACCATACCGAGCTTATACGCTTCGAGGAGATAGACGGCAGGAAATGCGCCGTAATAGAGCTCGACGGCTCCACAGAGATAGATGGCGTGATCATCTGATATCTGTTCAGCAACTTCCGTATATCGGCTTGAATTGACTGCCTGCAGGCAAATTCAAGCTGATATACGGAAGGCGGCCAAGGCCCGAAGGGCCTCTGGCCAGCCACATCGAGGATTTGCGGAGCAAATTTGAAATGTGTGCTAAACAGTTACTAAATATTTCGAAGATTGCGGGAGCACAAAGTGCGAAACAATCCGGTATCGGCAGCAGTCAAAAGCTTTAAGATCTGAAGCAGCTGAATAACTTAGAAATAGAAAAACCGTCATGCGGCAGAATTAAGCTGTCGTATGACGGTTTTTTGGCTTACTGCATAGAATAATATACCTGTCCGTTTGTAAGTGTCTTGCCCTTAAGTGCTGCAAGCTCACTTACAGTAACAAGCTGAAAGCCCTGCTCTACGAGCTTCGGAACCATGTATTCGCTTGCAGATGCGGTTGACTCATACAGCTCATGCATAAGGACGATGTCTCCGTCCTTAACCTTGCCCATAACCGCATCAATGGTCTTCTGGGTATTGCGGTGCTCCCAGTCTCTTGTATCTATGTTCCACAGAATAATAGGCATATTAACATTAGCAAGCACAGTTGCATTTTTATTTCCGCCGGGAAGCCTCATAATGCGTGGCCTGATGCCGCAGGTCTGCTCGATTATATCATTGCAGGAGCTTACCTGACTTTGTATCGTTGAGACACTTGCCTTATTCAGATATACATGATCATAGGTATGGTTTGCAACCTCGTGTCCGTCGGCAGCCATACGCTTAAGCTCTGAGGCTCTGTCAGCCACACGGCTTCCTACCATAAAGAAGGTTGTGCGCTGTCCGTATTTCTCAAATACATCCATAAGACGGGCACCGACGTCGGTACGCGGACCGTCATCATAGGTAAATGCTATCATGGGCTTTGTTATATCAATGGTTCTGCCGCGGCTTACAACTATGTTCGGGTCAGCTGTCTTGAGGATGGTGTACTGATCCTTAAGAGACTCAGCCTTAAGTGTCTCAATATCTGCAGCGGCATCGGTGCCGGAGGCTGTGGTGGATCCGCTCTCAGCTGTACTGCCTGAAGCTGTGTCTGTTCCGCCCGGTTGTCCGGAGACTGTACCGGTTGAGGTACTGCCGGAAGAGGCATCTGTTCCGGGTGCCTGGGTCTGTGCGGCAGTGCTGTCTGTACTGGAAGCTGAAGCAGCACCTGGACCATCGGTCTGAACCTGGCCCTGTCCCGGAATTACTACTCCCGGGGCGATAATAACGCCGTCTGCAAAGGCATTTGCCGTTATGCCTGCAGTAAGAGCAAGTGCCATAACGGCAGATGCAAGCAATCTTTTCTTTAATCTCATCTTTTACTCTCCCTGTAATCTCAGAAGCATTATGCTGCCTGTCAGCAGATGTTCTTAGTGAAACGCTGATTAAAGCGTTTCCCACGCCGGATTTATGCTGCGAAGCAGCTATTTTCCTTGTAAATCCTTAGCTCTTAGCCTATCAGCCGGTGGCAGCTGCAGTATCTGCAGGCTGCATGCAGTAATTCCTCTGATACCCCTTTTTATGTCAGCAGAGGCGGTAAATATGCAGCGCAACACGCCAACGCCGAATACAGGAATTTTAACACTTTGTGTCCTGATATTCCACCCATGATCTTAAGGAAACACTGATTAAAGCATTTCCCACGCCGGATTTGCGCTGCAAAGCGGCTAATCCTAAAGCAAATCTGTGCGCGATCCACCGGAGATTTTTAGGGAAATGCTGACTAAATCGACATTTCCTTAAATAAGGATGTTGTGATTAAAAGTATTTATAGGATGTTGTGATTAAAAGTATTTCTCCCTGCTGATACCGGATTGGAAAAAAAGTATGGAAAATATTACAAGCCTGCATGTGCATACTGCACAAAATAGATTGACTGCTATAGTTAAAAACCTATAAAAATCTCCAAAATGGTACCATGGAACCATAGCCAAAATGTACAAAAAGCGATACAAACGAACCACAACGACATGCGAAAGGAGGGATTGTTGTATGAATGATACATACACGGCTGCAGAGAAGAGTACCGCTGCGGAGAAAAATACGGCGGCACTTAAGAAAACAAAGATGACAACACTGGGCGTTGTGGCATTGATATTCTCATTCATCGCAGCAGGTGCATTTGGAATCGAGGAGGCAATCGCAGCAAGCGGTCCGGGTGTGACCATTGCCATGCTGATCATATTCCCGGTTATATGGTCATTTCCGCTGTGTGAGATGGTAAGTGAGCTTGGCTCCCTGTACCCGACCGAGGGCGGAGTGTACTCCTGGGCCAGAGAGGCCTTCGGAGAATTCTGGGGCTGGCAGGCAGGCCTCTGGGGCGCATTGACCACCTGGCTTTGTCAGGCACAGTATGTAGTGCTTGTTGTCGGCTATCTTGCAAAGCTATTGGATATGTCCACAGCTGCGGAATATGCCGTCAAAATAGGTGTGGTTGCAGTATTTACCATAATCAACATTATAGGACTGGATTGGATGGAGAAATTCGAGACCGTCATCATGGTGCTGATTATAGCTGCCTTCGGTGCAGTAACAATAGTTGGCTTTACGCACTGGAACTACAATCCCATTATGCCGCTGTTTAATCCTGAGGAGGGACTGTTCCATTCGATAGGTGACGGAATTGCTGTCATCATATGGATGTATCTGGGATATGAATGCATGTCGAATATGGCGGAGGAGATAGAGAATCCGCAGGTTATTCCGAAGGCCATGCGCATAGCCAATCCGATAATAACGTTGAGCTATGTGCTTCCTACACTTGCAGCTCTTGCAGCAGTAGGCTCATGGAGTGCCTGGTCTACAGAGTCAGGCGGAGGAGCCGTAGGCTATGCGGATGTGCTTATACAGTATGTCGGAAGCTGGGCAGGCACAGCATTTGTAATCATTGCAATAATTGCCAACTGCTCGATATTCTGCTCATACATAGCACATGGCTCAAGAGCCTTCTTCGTAATGGCAGATGACAACATGTTCCCGAAATTCATGTGTAAGGTCGATAAGCGAGGCATTCCGGTAGTTTCCATTCTGCTGCTTGCAGTATTCACTATCTTTACCTGCCAGTTCGACTTCACGACTCTGGTTATGGCAACCAATCCTATACAGCTTTATCTGTATCTGCTTATGGTTGCATGCGTGCTGAAGATTCGCAGGCGTTATCCTACAGCTGCACGAAAGAAGATGGGTCTGACCTACATGCCGGGCGGAAATGCAGGACTTTATCTGTCATCAATATGTGTCATAGCCATATGCACGTTTGCTATCTATGTAAATGGTCTGGATTACTTCCTGACGGGCTTTCTTGTAATAATCGGCGGCGCGATAGTATATGTCATATTCAAGCGCATATATAAGGGTAGATATTTAGATGATCCGGAGCTCTTCCCTCTGAATAAGACTACCGGTCTCGGTGTTGGAGATCTGAGCGATATCGGAGTATATCTGATGAGCGGCGGACTGATGGCGTTTGCGGGAACTGCATTTATATACTTCTACGAAGCTGAATTCGGTGAGGAGTATTATCTGGAGCTTAATGAGACAGGCATCTTAAGCAGCTTCTACGGAATGCTTGGAATGTGCCTTGTAATAGGTGTTGTGCTGCTTGTTTCAGGATATATGGCCTTCAGAATCGGCAGGAAGCAGGACGGTGCTGTACTGGCAGCACTTAAGCCGGCACGTGAGGCTGAGATGGATGATCGTATCCGCGAGATCCACGGAGCAGTACCGCTTGCAGAGGTATCCGGAAATGATGATTCTGACAAAACTGTGGCTGATACTGCAGACAAATGAAAATTAGCCAAAAAAAGAATAAGATGTCAGGGCTGAAGGCTTCTGCCCTGACATCACAGCAATGCGTAACAGGGAAACAATAATGGTAACTGTTTAGCACCCATCTCGAATTTGCTCCGCAAATCCTCGATTTGGCTG
>CAVALT010000156.1:0-4610 GCA_963589455.1 Clostridiales bacterium | reverse complement strand
CATGTATGTACGACATTTAACGGAGGTTATTCATGGCTCATAAAAAAGGTATGGGTTCCACCAAGAACGGCAGAGACAGTAATTCCCAGCGTCTTGGTATTAAGAGATCTGACGGACAGTTTGTTCTTGCAGGAAATATCCTTTACAGACAGCGCGGAACACGTATTCATCCGGGTACTAATGTAGGTATCGGTAAGGATGATACTTTATTTGCCAAGGTTGATGGTATCGTAAGATACGAGAGATGGGGCAGAGACCGCAAGAAGTGCTCTGTATATCCGGAGCAGGCTTGATCGGATAATTATTGATTTATGGAAGGACTGTGTTATTTTATAGCATGGTCCTTTATTTCATCTCAGGAGTTTTATATGTCATTTGCAGATACAGCAAAAATTACAATTAAAAGCGGTAAAGGCGGCGATGGCCACGTATCCTTCCGCAGGGAGCTTTTTGTTCCCAACGGCGGTCCTGACGGCGGCGACGGCGGCAAGGGCGGAGACCTTATCTTTGAAGTCGACAAGGGCATGACAACTCTCGGAGATTTCAGAATGAAGAGAAAATATGCTGCGGAGGACGGCGAACAGGGCGGGGCTAAACGCTGCCACGGCAGAAACGGCAAGGACCTGGTTGTCAGAGTACCATACGGTACTGTAGTCAAGGAGATTAAGAGCGGCAAGGTCATTACCGATATGTCGGGCGACAACCTTCGTGAGGTTATACTTACCGGCGGCAAGGGCGGACTTGGCAATATGCATTTTGCAACCTCCGTTATGCAGGCACCGCGTTTTGCACAGCCGGGACAGAGATGTCAGGAGCTGGACGTGCTGCTTGAGCTTAAGGTCATAGCTGATGTTGGACTCGTCGGATTTCCTAATGTCGGCAAGTCCACCCTTATAAGCATGTCATCTAATGCCAGACCGCAGATAGCAAATTATCATTTCACTACGCTTCAGCCGCACCTTGGTGTTGTAGAGCTTGGAGACGGAGATGACGACAGCTTCATTATGGCAGACATCCCAGGACTGATCGAGGGTGCTGCTGAAGGAGCCGGTCTCGGACATGACTTTTTAAGACATATTCAGCGCTGCCGTGTTCTGGTGCATGTTGTCGATGCAGCCGGTACTGAGGGACGCGATCCGCTTGATGATATTGCAAAGATTAATTCAGAGCTTGAGCGCTTTGACCTTGATCTCACATCCAGGCCGATGATCATAGCTGCCAATAAGATTGATGCCTTATATGATGAAAATGATGATATCATAGAACGCATACGTGCCGAATATGAGCCTAAGGGCATCAAGGTTATGCCTATGTCAGCTGCCACCGGAAAGGGCGTCCGCGAGCTTCTTTTTGAGGTTCTTAAGCTGCTTAAGGAAACTAAGCAGGAACCGCTCATTTATGAGAAGGAATATGATGTAAAGGCTAATATGGCTGAGGAGCTGCCGCTTAATATTTACAAGGAGTCAGGCAAGGTTTATGTTGTAGAGGGACCGCGTATAGAGCGGATGCTCGGATATACCAATCTTGAGGATGAAAAGGGCTTCAAGTTCTTCCAGGATTATATGAAGGAACAGAAGATAATCAATCAGCTTAAGAAGCTTGGTCTTGAGGAGGGCGACACTGTTCGTGTAGGAGGACTTGAATTTGAATATTACGAGTAAGCAGAGAAGCGTGCTTAAGGGCATTGCAATGACTGAGGACGCCGTTTTCCAGATAGGAAGAAACGGACTTACGTATGAGTATATTGAGGCTATAGCTGAGGCGCTTGAGAAAAGAGAGCTTGTTAAGATTCATGTGCTTAAGAATAACGATGATGATAAGCTCGAGATGGCCAATGCAATAGCAGACAGAACCGGTGCGATAGTTGTACAGGTTATCGGCAGCAAGATAGTGCTGTTTAAGTATCAGCATGATCCTAAAAAGAGGAAAATAGAGATCTGATTAGAAAGGAAGCGTTGCTTTGAAACAGGATATAACGCCTGAACTTATAGCAGAGCTCAGAGACAGAGTAAAAAAGAAACAGACCTCAAAACGATATGAGCATACACTTGGCGTAGCATATACAGCCGCATGCATGGCCTTTTCAACAGAGGTTCCACCGCTTAAGGCGGAGCTTGCAGGGCTTCTGCATGACTGTGCAAAGTGCTTTAGCAACGAAGAGCTGATTGAGCTGTGCCGTCATAACGGAGTTGAGCTGACGAATGAGGAGCTGGCATCCCCTGCTGTTATACATGCAAAGTACGGAAGCTATCTTGCCAGGCATGAATTCGGCATAAAGGATGAGGATATCCTCAATGCTATACGCTTTCATACAACGGGACGCCCTGCCATGAGTGCCTTGGAGAAGCTTATATTTGCCGCAGATTATATTGAGCCCCTGAGAGACAAGGCGTCAAATCTTGACAGAGTGCGGAGACTCGCATTTACAGAGCTTGATGAATGTGTATATGATATACTTAAAAGTACGGTAGAGTATCTGAATGAAAAGAGAGCTGTTGTTGTATCAGATACACTGCGTGCCTATGAATGGTACAGAGACCACAGAAAGGATCAAATATGAATACAGAGCTTAGTTCAGCTGATATTGTCAGAACCGTGTATAAGGCACTTGATGATAAAAAGGCATCGGATATAACAGTTATCGACATAAGTGCATTGTCTGTAGTGGCTGATTATTTCATAATTGCATCAGCAGACAATATAAGACAGACAGCAGCACTCTGTGACAATGTTGAGGATGCACTTGGACAGCTCGGAGTTGAGCCCAAGCAGATTGAAGGCCGCAATGCTGCAAACTGGATACTTATGGATTACAGGGATGTTATTGTTCATATATTTGACAGGGAAAACCGTCTTTTCTACGATATAGAGCGTATCTGGAAGGATGGCCGAAGGATTATTGATATTAACGAGCTGTAATACTGAAAGCTTCAGAATATGAAGATCGGAATTATAGGCGGAACCTTTGATCCTGTTCATAACGGACATATTCATATAGCCAGGGCTGCATATGAAGAGTACGGGCTTGACAGAGTATGGTTTATGACAGCAGGAGATCCATATTTTAAGCATGGAAGTAATGTTACTCCTCCTGCAGTAAGACTTGAGATGACGGAGCTTGCCGTAAAGGAATATCCGGATATGTTTGAGAGCTCGGACCTTGAGGTAAAGTCCGAGGGTCATACCTATTCGTCAGATACCTTTACGGTACTTTCCGAAATGCATCCGGATGATCAGTTCTTCTTCATTATGGGTTATGACTCACTTAAGAGTCTTGATTCCTGGCACAGGACTGATATACTTCTGTCACGTACGGCAATATTGTGTGCCATGAGAAATGACGCCTTATTAACTGAGGCGGAGCTGGTAAGAGACAGACTTGTGAAAAAATATGCATCCTCAGCTCCGGATATAAGATTTATACATGCACCTCTTATGAATATTTCATCAACCATGATTCGCAGCAGGGTATCTGAGGGACTTGATATAAGTGCCCTAGTGCCGGAAAATGTTGCAGCATTTATAAAGGAGCATAATCTGTACAGAGCAGGTACATCTTAAGAACTTTGTAATATATCAAAGGTTGACACTTAATACATTTTTAATGATAATTATAGAAACGTATTTTTGCGCGAAGCTGTACGTTATACTAAATATAATGTTTATGACGCTGATTCTATACAAGATATGGTTAATCAGCGGCAGAAAGGAATAGATATGGGCTTTCTCGGTAATTTCGTAGATGGAATCAAGAATAAAAACAACAATGAGATAGATGATTATCTTGATGATGAATTTTACGATGAAGAGGAAGATTACGACGATAATGATTCCGACTGGGATGACGGTGATTATGAAGAAGCACCCAAGAGCGGTATTTTCTCCGGCTTTTCAAAACGCGGCAAATCTCAGGCATCTAATGAACAGCCAAGATCAGGCGGTGTTTTCTCACGCAAGGTAGTTCCTATTCAGCAGCCAAATATGGAGGTTACTCTCGTTCGTCCGAAGAACAATCAGGATGACTGGAAGGATCTTTGTGATGATCTTCTTGACGGCAAGGCAGTTATCCTTAATCTTGACGGCATTGATGACCGCACTGCCCAGAGAATTATCGACCAGACACTCGGTGCTATCTACAGCATAGGCGGAGATCTTCAGAGGATTTCCAATTATATCTTTATTGCTACGCCTAAGACCATTGCTCTTACCGGAGCATTTAAGGATAACAGCAGCTCAGACAGCTACAGAAACAGTGAGCGTCCGCAGCAGAGAGCGGCAGGCGGCTACGGCTTTTAATTGACAGATGAATAATAAACAGTACATTTATAATGCAGTCAGTGCACTGCCTTTGATTATTGTACTGATAGCGTTGGATCAGATTACAAAGTATGCAGCAGCTGCTTATCTTTTGGAATCCGGTCCAATTGTTATTATAGACAATATTTTAGAACTTTTATACGTTGAGAACCGTGGAGCTGCCTTTGGCATTATGTATGGAATGAGAGGCTTTTTTCTTATTATAGCTCCGGTAATTTCACTTCTGCTGTACGCGGTTATCATCAGACTTCCGGGTACACGGCATTTTCTTCCGGCAAGACTTACTCTTATCG
>CAVALT010000155.1:0-4628 GCA_963589455.1 Clostridiales bacterium | reverse complement strand
GCTGTTGTCTGCAAGTATCTGCTTCTGAATGCTGCTGATCATGGAGTATCGGCTGTCAAATATAAAATTTTCATTCTTCAGAGCATTAATATTAACTCCAGACTTTTTAAAATATCTGTTGGCCGGATGCCTGTCAGAAAGGACAAGCTTAAATTCGTTGCGGCCTACATCAATTGATTTTATCCCCGGCGGTACAGGTCTGACTATCGGAAATACTCCGACCTGTACCTGATTCTGACTGAGCATCTCAATACCAATATCCGTATCACTTGCTATAACGGATATATTTAAGTCAGGGTACTGTTTTCTGAATATCGGAATTACCTGATTGATAATCGGATCTCTCAGATGATAATCAGTGAATATTCTGTAATTCATCAGATTATCGCTCTTATACTTTTCAATCTGTCTGAGCGCATTTTCTTCAGTATTAACAATTTTCTCTGCATTATGCAGAAATTCATATCCTTTATCTGAAGGAACAATGGTACGTTTTTGTCTGATAAATAATGGAAATCCAAGCTTTCGCTCAATATTCTTAATGTGCCAGGTTAAGGTAGGCTGCGATATATAGCATTCACGTGCGGCCTGTGATATATTGCCGTATTTTGCAGCAGAAAGCAGATACTTATATATTGAAGTATTTATATATAAATCTGACGATGTAAAGGTTCCTGTCTGTAATTCCCGGATCTTATTAACTGAATCAAGATATATATATCCGGGTTCCGTCAAAACGTAACCAGTTTCAGTCTTTATAAATATCCGTACGCCAAGATTCCGTTCAAGACGAGCAATATAACGGCTGAGGACCGGCTGAGTTATGCCAAGTCTGTCTGCTGCATCAGACAGACTGCCTGTTTCCGATATTATCCTTACATAATCCAGATGTTTTGTGTTCATTTCTTGCTCCCTTATTGACAGCTCTGTCAGTCATCAGCATGGGATTACCGCTGCAGAAAATCTTTGTCGCTATTCAGCTACATCACGAATTTGCTTTGCAAACCCTCGATGTAGCTGGCCAGAGGCCCTTCGGGCCTTGGCCGCCTTCCTCATTTCTGCGTGAATTTGTCTGCAGGCAGCCAATTTACGCAGAAATGAGGAAGGTGCTAAACAGATACATTATATCCTTTCACTATGTCTTTTATCTATAGACAAATGTTTATAATGTATTTTTTGAGATACATTTAATAAACTATAATTTAGGCATCAAAAGGAGTGCACGCCTTTTTTATCAGCTAAGGAAAAAAGGGGTAATCATATGGAAACAATTATTATTGATGTAGGAATTGCATGTGTATTATTGCTTGTAGGATTCTGGCTCAGAGTAAGAATACCATTACTGCAGAAGCTATACCTTCCGGTATCAGTTATCGGAGGAACGATTGGCATGCTGCTTGGTCCAAATGTATTAGGCTTATTCAGTCCTGTATACATTCCATTTTCAGCTCAGAGCAGCGGATATGCCACTGTTCTGTTAGGTGTATTATTGGCAACTATGTGCCTTGGTTTCAGACTTAACCGCAGCACCATTGCCGGAAGCATTAATTATTTCTTTGCTTCATCTGTAATAGTCCTTATACAGGTTATCAGTGCCTTTGTAATAGTACGCATAATGTGTGCGGCAGGCTCTGCGGTAAATGACGTATTTGCGATACTTCCGACATCGGGTTTTTATGGCGGTCACGGTTTCGGAGCAATGGTTGCTGCTGCAGTTGAAACCATACATTACTGGGACACCAACGAGGTAATCTCCATATCTACGACATTTGCAACCATAGGCTTGCTTTACGGCGTAATCGGAGGAGTAATTATCATTAACATTGCTGCCCGCAAAGGTCTGTTGAAATATACCGCAAGAGTAGACAGCGGCATAAGCCGGGAAGACATGACAGGCTATATTGAACCCTCAAAGAGACGTCTTATGATGCCTGAGATTACCAAGAGTGCGGCAATTGATCCTTTGGCTCTGCATTTTGCTTTTGTTTTCGCAATAATGGCATTTGCTTACGGTCTGGTGAAGCTCTTTTCATTATTCCCGCTTACATCCAAGTTCAATATTATATTCTGCGTAACCATCTGCGGAATTATTGCAGCTTATCTTGCAGGCGGAACGAAGCTTAAGCTTGTCATGGATGTGGATTCAATGAAGCATATCGGACAGACAGCAATGGAGATACTGATTGTAATTTCCATGGCAAATACCAATATCACTGTAGTTGCCAGCTATGGCCGGGAAATCCTTGTCTGCTCGGTAATCATCCTTGCGTTAACCACAGTCGCTGTATTCGGGCTTTGCAAATGCTGGTTCCATCAGGATCAGTTTGAATTTGGAATATTCCTCTTCGGAGTTGCAACAGGGGTGCTTCCTACCGGCGTGCTGCTACTTAAGATGGCAGATCCCGAGGGACGCTCAAACGTGCTTGCAACAATTCCTGCAGGGGCAACCTTCACAACCATAATAACCCAGATGTATTGTATGACAGTTGCTCCGATGGTGATTGTAAGTGCACCTGTTCAGATGATACTTAGCATGACCGGTATTACGATTGTAATGCTGATACTTGGTTTTGTCGTAATGAAAATAAGCAGCCCAAAGAGAGCTTAAGGAAATGCTGATTTAATCAGCATTTCCTTAACAGCCTCCGGCGGATCGCACGGATTTGCAGGGAAATTTGCTGCTTTGCAGCGTAAATCCGGCGACGGAAATGCTTTAATCAGAGTTTCCTTAATATGATATCGGAGGCAAAATACTTTTAACCTTAACATCCTAATATAAAAGGAAGAAAAATACATGGCTATATTAGAAGCACAGATATTCTCAGATTCACTTAAAAGAATAGTACCGATACAGGTTATACTGCCTGTTGGAAAACGATATCCAAGACCGGAAGATAATGGTGAAAAAGGCCCGTTTAAAACACTGTATCTGCTGCATGGACTTCGCGGTAATTACAGAGACTGGGTAATATATACGCAAATACAGAATCTTGCAGAGGATCAGAATCTTGTCGTGGTAATGCCTTCAGGCGAAAACTCCTGCTATGTTGAACAGCTCATCAGTGATAATGATTACGGTGAATATGTGGGAAATGAACTTGTAGAAATTACCAGAAGAATGTTTCCTCTGTCTGCTGCGCGGGAAGATACATTTATCGGCGGCTTATCAATGGGCGGCTTTGGTGCATTAAGAAACGGATTCAAATACTGTCAGAATTTCGGATATATTATTGCCCTTTCCGGTGCGCTGCATTTCTTTGAAACCGATTTGGCAAAGCCCATAGACTCAATATTTCATGAGCATGAGGTTTTTGGTAACCGAAATGAAGCTGCTGTTTCGGATAAAAATCCAAGAGTGGCTTTTATGAATGCAAAGTCAGCCTGCGTTAAAAATGGTATTAGCCTGCCTAAAATATATATGGCCTGCGGAACTGATGACTCATTGCTCTGGGCAAACAGAGCCTACCGGGATTATCTGATTGAAAACGGAGCTGACGTAACATATTCTGAGCCTAAAGGCAATCACAACTGGGATTTCTGGAATGATCAGATTCCAAGGTTTTTAAACTGGCTTCCGCTTGATAATCACAGCAGTCAGATGATTCAGATTTGATAGTCCAGTATAAGCTGGGGTCAAACACTTTTGACCCCAACATCTTATATACATAACAAAGAGGGAAAGGATATCTTCCCTTCCCTCCTTAACAGCCTCCTGCTCGCACGGATTTGCTTTTGGATTAGCTGCTTCGCTATGCAAATCCGGCATGGAAAACATTTTAATCAGCGTTTCCTTAATATATGGTTCAGATCCGCTTTCGTATTAGCCGAAGTATCTCTTAAGCAGGCCTGCAAATGCCTTGCCGTGACGTGCCTCATCTCTTGCCATCTCATGAACGGTATCATGAATAGCATCAAGATTAGCTGCCTTTGCACGCTTTGCAAGATCGACCTTGCCTGCTGTTGCACCATTCTCAGCTGCAACTCTCATCTCAAGATTCTTCTTTGTGCTGTCAGTGATAACCTCACCAAGAAGCTCTGCAAACTTTGCTGCATGCTCTGCCTCTTCGAAGGCTGCAGTCTTATAGTACTCTCCGATCTCCGGATAGCCCTCTCTGTATGCCACTCTTGACATAGCGAGATACATGCCAACCTCTGAGCACTCTCCGTTAAAGTTGTCTCTGAGATCCTTGATAATATCCTCAGATACGCCCTTGGCAACTCCTACTACATGCTCAGCTGCCCAGGTAAGACCGTCATCTCCGCCCTGCTCCTTGAACTTTGCTGCCGGTGCGTGACATACCGGACACTCTGCCGGTGCCTGCTCTGCCTCTACTGTGTAACCGCAAACTGTACATACCCAAGTCTTCATAAAATATAATCTCCTTTTCCATACATCAAAGTAAATTAACTGTTTCCTCTATATCAATCAGGCTCAGACCTCCACATCCGCCTGAATGGATATCCCTATCTCATTATGCCCTTCTGCAGCCACGGCTTAAGGCTTATCTGCAGATTTTTTGCCTTTGATTGTCTGCTTATCTGTAAACCATGCCGCATTCATCTGATCTGCTTCCGATGCTGTCACTACTTAGCATCTTGCCTGTTCCTAAGACAGCTGCTGCAGGTTC
>CAVALT010000154.1:0-4630 GCA_963589455.1 Clostridiales bacterium | reverse complement strand
TGTAAATGTAGCACCGCTGATTGCATTGAACTGGGTGTCATTTGCATTGCCTGTCTTGACTGCCTCAATTGAGCCTGTAGCGTCCTTGCCTACGAACTGATCCTTGAACTCAGGATTCTTAGCCTTAA
This sequence comes from Clostridiales bacterium, assembly GCA_963589455.1. Lineage (GTDB taxonomy): Bacteria > Bacillota > Clostridia > Lachnospirales > Lachnospiraceae > Avilachnospira. The sequence goes on along the minus strand of CAVALT010000154.1, from coordinate 4,502 downwards.
GGCCAAGTCCTACTGTCTCGTTGATGGTAAGGAAGCCGATGCCGGTGATCTTGCCGTCGTCAGAGATGCCAATAGTCATCTTGATGTCTCCGCCGTAGCCCTCGCCTGATGTAGCGATGATCATGTATCCGATAGCATTGCCTGAGGAATCCTTGGCTACCATTGCATCATTGATGCTGAGCTTGCCGGCCTTGTTGCCGAGTCCCCAGGTATCAACCTCTGCATTAGCCTGCTCAACCAGAGCTGTAAGCTCATCTGTGTTCTCAAACTCTGAAGCATCAGGATAAACCTCTGAATAGGTCTTGTTGGTTGCTGCGATTGTAGCCTGATTGATAGGCTCAAGTGTAATTGCATGAACAGCACCAAGTGCAAGTCCTGCAATAAGCGTGATGATAAAGAGAATCGCAGCGTCTTTTACTATAGTATTGTTCTTCATTACTTCTTGCTGCCTCCCTTTCCGAATGCTGTCGGGATGGTGTAACGCTCAAAGATCGGAACAAGCAGGTTGCCGAGAAGGATTGAGTAAGATACACCCTCTGCAGACGGAGCAAATGTACGGATAACTCCGGTCATGATACCTAAGAAGATACCGTAGAGGATCTGTCCCTTATGAGTGATCGGGCTTGTAACATAGTCATTGGCCATGAAGCATGCTCCGAAGAGGATACCGCCTGACATAAGCTGCATAAGCACGAAGGTCGGATTGAAGCCGCCTGCAATAAACTCGAATACAGCAAATGTAAGAAGGTAGGATGCCGGAATCTGGATTGTGATTACATTCTTATAGAGCATGTAAGCAATACCTATAAGAAGGCAGAGCACAGATACCTCACCGATGGTTCCTGCGTGATTTCCAAGGAAGAGATCAAGCATGGTTCCGTCATAGGTGCCGTTCTCGATCTGAGCAAGCGGTGTAGCACTTGTAAGTGCATCGAAGCCGATCTTTGCACAGGAGAAGTCTGTCATAAGTCCTGCAAAGGAAATATGAAGGAAGCAGCGTCCTGCAAGTGCCGGGTTCATGAAGTTCTGGCCGAGTCCGCCGTAAAGCTGCTTAACTACTATGATAGAAAATGCAGCGCCGACTACCGGAACCCAGAGCGGAATCTGAGGAGGCATGTTGAGTGACAGGATCATACCTGTTACAACTGCTGAAAGATCCCTGATTGTTATCGGAAGGTGCATGGCCTTCTCGTAAAGGTACTCAAAAAGTACTGATGCGATCACGGTTACAGCAATAACTGCAAGTGATCTGAAGCCGAAATGATAGATGCCCCAGAGTGAAGCCGGAATCATGGCGATGATTACATCTAACATCTCTCCCTGTGTCGTAAGCTTGCTTCTGAAATGAGGCGAGGAAGACACATTAGGAATTTTCTTGATTTCTGTATTTTCCATTATTCTTCTCCTCCTTATTTCTTTTCTGCTGCCTTCTCGGCCTCAGCCTTCTTGGCAGCCTCTGCAGCCTGTCTTGCACGGCGAAGTCCGTTAACCTCACGGCGTCCCTGCTTGAAGTACTGTGTGAGCGGTCTCTTAGCCGGGCAGATATAAGAGCAGCTTCCGCACTCGATACACTCTGCACCGTTAAGTGACTCAAGCTTCTCCCAGTCTCTTGCCTCAACAGCCTTAGCCATAAGCACAGGAGTAAGGAAGATAGGACAGGCATCTACGCAGCGTCCGCATCTGATGCAGTGAGTCTGTATAGCCTCGCTCTCTGCTACCTCATCATGCTGGAAGGCAAGCAGAGCTGCTGAGTTCTTAACCACCGGAACATCAGTGCTGAACAGTGCCATACCCATCATAGGTCCGCCGCAGATAATCTTGGCCGGCTCTGTCTTGAAGCCGCCTACTGCCTCTGCAATACGTCCGTAGGTAACACCAAGTCTTACCTTAACATTGGCCGGTCTTGCAACTGCATCACCTGAAATGGTGATAACCTTCTGCATAATAGGTGTGCTCTTGGCTACAGCATCATAGACAGCAGCAAGTGTTGCAACGTTGTCTACTACGCAGCCTGCATCTGCAGGAAGGACAGCTGAATTGATTGAACGTCCTGTACAAGCATAGATAAGCTGACGCTCACCACCCTCAGGATACTTGGTCTTCATGCGTGTTACGCTGATGCGAGGCTCATTTGCACAAAGCTTCTCCATGGTTGCAATAGCATCAGGCTTGTTCTCCTCGATTGCTACGATACCCTTGGCATTAGGGAAAAGCTGAAGACATACCTTAATGCCTCCGATAATGCGCTCAGGCTCCTCAAGCATAAGTCTGTGGTCATTGGTAAGCATAGGCTCACACTCTGAACCGTTGGCAATAACGTACTCGATAGCGTCGTCGCTCTTAGGAGCAAGCTTGACATGTGTCGGGAATCCTGCACCGCCCATACCGATGATGCCGGCATTCTTGACAATGGTGCGGATCTCGTCCTTTGAAAGCTTGGTATAGTCTCTCTCTGTTCCTACACCCTCAGCTGTCTCGAACTTTCCGTCGCTCTCGATTACGATTGACTGAGCAAGCATACCCATAGTGATAAGTCTCTGCTCAATCTTCTTAACTGTACCTGATACAGATGATGTTACAGCCGCAGAAATAAATCCGCCCGGCTCGGCAATCATCTGACCTGCGAGTACATGGTCTCCTACCGCAACTATCGGCTTTGAAGGAGCGCCGAGTCCCTGGACCATCGGAAATACATAATCTCCGTCGAACTCAGGAAGCAGCTCTATAGCACACTTCTCACTGAGCTCTTTGCCCTCATAGGGATGGACGCCGCCTTTGAATGTCGCAAGGCCCATATTTTTATATCCCCTTTCTTAAAACAAGATATATGATTACATAGTTAAATGAATTATAAACAGCAATCGAGTCAAATTCAAGCAAATTTCATTTGCATGCAAGCTTTTTGTTTAATTTGTCTTATTTGCTTCGCAGTACGCGTAATAATTCACATTTTTTCCTTGAATATACTGTTGAAACGTGCTAACTTAATAGCAATTTCATACTGCCCGCTGAAGTATCAGGAATCGGAGCATTATCTGTCTGAGACCGGATACCCAGGGCACTTTGGAGAATCCCATTCAATTGGGTGCCGAAGGTGCAAGGCCGGATACGGCCGAATCTCTCAGGCAAAAGAACAAAGCAGCACAACAGCATTGCGCTGTGCTTTCGTGGCGCAGCCTAATCTGTTCGCTTAAGTCTTAAGCCGCTGTCCTTCAGCGGTTTATTTTATACAAAACGGGAATATAAAGACATGTATGAGAATCTATTATCAGCTCGCCTGGACTCATTGAATTCTGAGTCGGCATTCAAAATCCTTGCAAAGGCCAATAAGCTCGAGGCTGAGGGCAGAAAGATCATCCACTGCGAGATTGGTCAGCCTGATTTCAAGACACCTGAGCATATATCAAATGCAGCCATTACAGCCATTAATAACGGTATAACAGGTTATTCACCCTCTCAGGGTTTTCCGGAGCTGCGCTGGGCGATTGCTGATTTTTATACCAGACAGAAGCATGTCAATGCCGATATGAATGAGGTTGTTGTGGTTCCCGGAGGTAAGCCTGTTATGTTCTTTACCATGCTTATGCTCGTGGATCACGGCGATGAGGTCATCATTCCGGATCCGGGTTTTCCGATATACAGCTCCTGCATAAGGTTTGCCGGCGGCGTGCCGGTACCGATTCCGCTGCTTGAGAAGGACAATTTCAAGTATGATCTGAACAGGCTTAAGGCAGCAATAACACCTAAAACAAAGCTTATCATACTTAACAGTCCCTCCAATCCGACCGGCGGTGTATTTGATGAGGAGGATCTGAAGGAGATTGCCGATATCCTCAAGGACAGACCTGATATCTTCATCCTGTCTGACGAGATATATGACAGACTCGTGTATGATTCGGATATTGCTCCGTCAATAGCAGCAATTCCCGAGTTCAAGGACCGTACCATCATACTTAACGGCTTTTCAAAGGCATATTCCATGACAGGCTGGAGACTTGGCTACGGAATCATGAATGAGGAGCTTGCAAGGAAAATGGAGCTTCTCATGATTAATTCCAATTCCTGTGCAGCCTCATTCACTCAGTATGCGGCAATAGAAGCTCTCAGAGCGCCGCAGGATTCGGTGGAAATGATGAAGGCCGCATTTAAGAAGCGCCGTGACTGGCTTATCAAAGCTCTTAATGATATCCCCGGCATCAGCTGTGTATGTCCGAGCGGTGCTTTTTATGCATTCCCTAATATATCCTCTTTCGGTTTAAAGAGTGTGGATTTCTGTGACAGACTTCTTACCGAGGCCGGAGTTGCCTCAGCCTGGGGCTCCTCCTTCGGTGCACAGGGTGAAGGCTATTTCAGAATCTCCTATGCAAACTCTCTGGATAATCTTAAGGAAGCCGTTGAGAGAATTGCCGACTTTACAGATAAGCTGTAAGCATTTAACGAAATGCTTCGCTGGATCGCACGGATTTGCAGACGAAATTGTTGCTTCGCAACGCAAATCCGGC